>JANOAQ010000134.1:0-6594 GCA_031411195.1 Burkholderiaceae bacterium
CCCGGTGACGGTGGCCATGGTGCAGGGCCTGCGCTCGCCGCAGGTGATCGAGACCGAGATGCTGCACACCTACGCCGCCAGCCGGCTGCAGGCCTTCTGGCTGCTGCGCTTGCCCTCGGCGCTGCCCTACCTGTTCCCGTCGTTGCGGGTGGCCATCGCCGCCGGCCTGGTGGGCGCCATGGTGGCCGAGCTGCCCACCGGCGCGCAGGCCGGGCTGGGCGCGCGCCTGCTCACCGGCAGCTACTACGGCAACACCGTGGGCATCTGGTCGGCCCTGGTGATGTCGGCCCTGCTGGGCCTGGGACTGACGCTGGCCGTGGCCGGCATCGAGCGGCTGGTGCTGCGGCGGGGGGCAGCGGCATGACCTTTGCCAGCGATGCTTCCAAGCCGTCGGCCAAAGCCACCTTCGCCCTGGTCTGCGGCATGTCGCTGGCCGCCGCCTTCTGGTGGCTGGCGGGCCAGGCGCAGCAGCAGCCCGACTTCAAGCCGATGCCCCTGGTGGCGCCGCTGCTGGTGGTGCTTTTCATCGCTGTGCTCAGTGTGCGCAGGTTGGCGGCGCTGGACGGCAAGCCCTGGTACGCCACCGCCACCGCCGCGCTGTTCGGCCTGTGGATCGTCTACTTCTGGCAAGTGGGCGTCACGCTGTTCGATGTGCCACGGGTGCTGTTGCCCTCACCTGTGTGGATAGCGCAGATGATGAGCGAGCGCTGGGACACGCTGGCCGGCGATTTTGTGCAGACCGTGCTCAAGGCCGTGCTCATCGGCTGGGCCCTGGGCTCGGCGCTGGGTTTTGCGGTGGGCGTGGCCATCGACCGCGCGCCGTTTTTGCAGCGCGGCCTGTTGCCGCTGGCCAACCTCACCAGCACCATCCCGCTGGTGGCGGTGGCGCCCATCATGGTGATGTGGTTCGGTTTTGAATGGCCCAGCAAGGCGGCGGTGGTGGTGCTGATGACCTTCTTCCCGATGCTGGTGGCCACCCTGGCCGGGCTGAAGGCCGCCGGCCGGCAAGAGCTGGAGCTGATGCGCACCTATGCCGCCAGCTACCACCGCACACTGATCGACCTGCGCCTGCCGATGGCCATGCCCTTCATCTTCAGCGCGCTGAAGGTGAACGCCACACTGGCGCTGATCGGCGCCATCGTGGCCGAATTTTTCGGCTCGCCCACGGTAGGCCTGGGTTTTCGCATCAGCACCGAGGCCGCGCGCATGAACATGGGCCTGGTGTGGGGCGCCATCGTGGTGGCCGCCGTCACCGGATCGCTGGCCTATGCCGTGCTGGTACAGGTGGAGCGGCGGGTGGCCTTCTGGCACCCTTCGATACGATCAAAATAGCGCACACGCGCAGGCGTTTTTTCGCCGGGCAGGGGCCTGGCATCTCACAACCCGAGCACAACAGGAGCGAGCGATGAAGTCTTTCACGATCAAGGGTGCGGTGCTGGCCGCAATGCTGGCCACCGCCGGTCTGGCCATGCACACCACGGTGCTGGCCGCAGAAAAAGTGGTGGTGCAGATGAAGTGGGTGCCCCAGGCCCAGTTTGCCGGCTACTACGTGGCCGCCGCCAAGGGCTACTACAAGGAGGCTGGCCTCGATGTCACCATCAAGCCGGGCGGCCCCGACGTGAGCCCCGTGCAGGTGCTGGCCGGCAACCAGGCCGACGCCATCGTCAACTGGATGCCCGATGCGCTGGCCGCACGCGAGGCCGGCGTGCCGCTGGTCAACATCGCGCAGATCTTCGACAAGAGCGGCCTGATGCTCACCTGCAAGAAGGCCAGCGGCGTGGCCAGCCCCAAGGACTTCAAGGGCAAGACCCTGGGCGTGTGGTTTGGTGGCAATGAGTACCCGTTCCTGAACTGGATGGCCAAGCTGGGCCTCAAGCCCGACACCGACGTGAAGGTGCTCAAGCAAGGTTTCAACGTCGACCCGCTGCTGCAGAACCAGGCCGCCTGCATCAGCACCATGATCTACAACGAGTACTGGCAGGTGGTGGATGCCGGCGTGAAAGAGAGCGACCTGATCACCTTCTTCTACGAGAAGGAAGGCGTGGCTTCGCTCGAAGACGGCCTGTACGCACTCGAAAGCAAGCTCAAGGATCCGGCCTTCGTGGCCCGCATGGGCAAGTTCGTCAAGGCCACGCTCAGGGGCTGGAACGATGCGGTCAAAGACCCGGCCGGCGCCGCCAAGATCGTGGTGGCGGCTGATCCTTCCGGCAGCGCCACGCTCAAGGTTCAAGAGCGCCAGATGAAGAACGTGGCCACGCTGATCAGCAATGCCGGCACCGCCAAGATGGGCTACCTGGAACCGGCGGCCTACGAGCGCACGGTGAAGGTGCTGCTGGCCGGTGGCAGCAGCCCGGTGATCAAGAAGGATCCGGGCAAGGCCGCCTACACCCACGCCGTTTTTGAGGCAGCGAGCAAGTAAGGCAACGTGCCTCGTTCGCCTGACGATGAAGCCCGAAAGGGGCTGATCCGAAAAGCCAACGAGGAACGCATCCTCGGCGCGGGCGAGCGGGTGTTCGCCCGCGCTGGTCTGCAAGGCGCCACCATGGCCGCCATTGCCGACGAGGCCGGCCTGCCCAAGGCCAATCTGCACTACTACTTCGGCAGCAAGCTCGATCTGTACCGGGCCGTGCTGGCCCGCACCCTGCACGATTGGCTGCTACCGCTGGATGCACTGCAGCCTGAGGCCGATCCGGCCACCGCGCTGGCCGGCTACATCCGCGCCAAGATGGCCTTGAGCGCCCAGCGACCCGACGCCAGCCGGGTGTTCGCCAATGAGTTGCTGCACGGCGCGGCCGAAGTGGGCGACTTGATGCGCGGCGAACTGCGCGCCATGGTGCGCAGCAAAGCGGCGGTGCTGGATGGCTGGATAGCGGCCGGCCGCATGGCACCGGTCGATTCCACCCACCTGTTTTTCACCCTCTGGGCCGCCACCCAGACCTATGCCGACTTCGAGGCCCAGGTGTGCGCGGTGCTGGGGCGGGCGCAGCTGGATGAGGCCGACCATGCCCGCGCCACGGCGCATGTGGTGGGGCTGGTGCTGCGGGGCTGCGGCTTGCAAGGCTGACCCATCGCCTCACCCCGCACCTGCGGGGGGATCAGCCATTTGGCCGATGGGCCCCTGGTGGCACCGCCGGTAGCCTTGGCCCGTTGTCACTCTGCCGCACGCGGCCGGCCCTCATGTCTCGCCTTTCAACCTTGCTCTTGGTGGCCGCTGCCAGCGTTTCGGCGCAGGCCGCCGCTGTGGTGCCGGCCGCCACGGCCAGCACCAGCGTGCTGGCCGCTTCGGCCCTGTCGCTTGCCGACCGCGCGCAGTTGTTCGACCAGGCCTTCGGCACCCACCATGCGATGGCAGCTGGCGGCCGGGCACAGGCCACCGTGACCCTGGGTGCGGACAGCAACAGCGTGCCGTTCATTGCGTTCAGCGCGGCCGCAAGTGGTCGGTCGTTTGCCGACCTGACGGGTCAGCTCGTCTACCACTGGGTGGTGCAGGGTGCGCCCGGCAGCAGCGACCTGGTGCCGGTCACCATCACGTCGCTGGGGCACATCCGGGCGCAGGTGACGGGCCAGGCCGTGCGGGCCAACTCGAGGGCAGGCGCCTCGGCCAATTGGGTTGGCATGCTGGTCAGCAACACGTTCGAGACCTGGAGCACCGGTGGCCGGCAGGACATCCGCACCTATGGCGTGAATTCCGGCAACCGGGCCGGACCCAAGCCCACCAGCTTCGCCGACCCCGGCTTGTCGGCGCCGGGCGGCAGCATCACCGCCACAGGTGAGGCCAGCTTCTCCGAGACTTTCACGCTGATGGTCTACCCCAACGCGGCCAACCGCATCGTCATGCAGGTCAGCGGGGGCGTGGCCAATGGCCTCTACAACTACGACGATCCGGTCTACAGCTGGACCATGAACGGCTACCTCGATCCGGTCATCACCATCGACCCCGCCTATGCCAGCCGCTTCAGCCTAGTGCAGAGCGACATCCCGATGGTGGCAGTTCCGGAGGCGTCCACCTGGATGCTGCTGCTGGCTGGCCTGGGCCTGGTGTCTGGCGTGGCGCGTCGCCGTCGACCTGCGGGCTGAGGCTCAGCGCTCGGGCGACAGTTGCTGGCGCAAGTGGGCCAGCAGCGCGCGGTTGCGCAGCAACCGCAGGCGGTCGGGCGCGGCCACGGCGGTGATCTGGTTGCCGAATTTGGTCACCGGTGTCCAGCCCGTCAGCAGGTGCTGCAGCCGGCCCGCCGCGAGGTCATCGGCGCACACATAGGCTGGTAGCAGCGCTACGCCCAGACCAGCCAGTGCGGCCTGAGCCACGGCCTCGGGGTTGTTGGCGTGGTAGCGGCCCTGTACCCACACCTTCTGCTGTTCGCCGCTGCTGTCGCTTTGCAGCACCCAGGCATTGTCCGACCGCTCGCGCCAATAGCTCATGCAGTGGTGGGCCTGCAGGTCGGCCGGGACGGCAGGTGTGCCGGCGCGCGTCAGGTAGGCGGGCGCAGCGCAAACCACCCAGATCAACCGCGCGACCGGCGTGGACACCAGATCGGGTACGCCGGTGGCGCTCATGCGCAGTGCCAGGTCGATGCGTTCGTACGCTATGTCCATCAACCGGTCGCCCAGGATCAACTCGATCTCGATGGCCGGATGCTGCGCCAGAAAGGCCGGCAGCAACGGCGCCAGCACATGCTGGCCCCAGGACGCCGGCGCGGTGATGCGGATCTGTCCCGACAGCTCCAGCCGCAGGTCGCGCAGGCGCTCGTCGGCATCGGCCACGGCGCGCAGCGCATTGCGGGCGAAGTCCAGGTAGGCCTCGCCCGCCGGAGTCAGTGCAACCCGACGGGTGCTGCGTGCAAACAGCGTGGCCCGCACCGCTTGTTCGAGCTGCGCCACGCGCTTGCTGACCACGCTCTTGCTGGCGCCCAAAGTTTGCGCGGCAGCGCTCACGCTCAGATGTTCGGCCACTTGCACAAAGGCCGCCAACATGTCGGTATTGAGTGTCACTGTCGCCCGATCGAGAACAATCGATTTGCATTGCAGCCGATGTTTTGCGCCAGGTCAATGTCTAGACTGTTTGCCAGGTGCAGTGCGTGCCACCGTCAGAGAGGCGCTGCCGCACCGGTTCCCCCCAACGACAGACTCCCTGGAGACAAGCATGCAGGTGTACGCCGACCCCATCACCGTCAACTGCCGCAAGGTGCTGGCGGGCCTTGATTTCCTCGACGCGCCGTTCGAGCGCGTGCACGTCGATTACTTCAAGGGCGAGCAAAAGGAGCCGGCCTACCTGGCGATCAACCCCAACGCCAGCGTGCCCGCGCTGCGCGACGGCGACTTCGTGCTGTGGGAGTCGAACGCCATCTTGCAATACGCCGCCGACAAGCTGGGCCGCGATCAGGCCTACCCGCGTGACCCGCAGCGCCGGGCCGACATCAACCGATGGCTGTTGTGGGAATCGTCGAGCTGGTTCCCAAGCGCCTATGTCTTCCTGGTCGAGAACTGCGTCAAGCCGCTGCTCGGCGCCCAGCCCGACCCGGCAGTGCTGGACGCGCAGGCCGTGCAGTTCCACAAGCTGGCGGGCATTTTGGACGCACGCCTGGCGCAAAGCGCCTGGGTCTGCGGCGATGCGCCCACCATTGCCGACATCGCGCTGGCCTCGCCCATCCACCTGCATTCCTGGCAGCAACTGCCTCTGGCCGACCACCCGCATCTCAAGCGCTGGATGACCGAGCAAGTCGAGCAGTTGCCCTCCTGGAAGAAGACCTATGTCGGCCCCGGATTTACCCTTACACCGCCCGCCAACTGATCGCCCGCCAACCGTCATGACGATGCCAACTTTGGGCCCGACCGTGCGCGCCACCTTGAACTACAGCGTGGACAACGGTATCGCGCCGGATTACTACTTCTACGAACCCGACCCGGCCACCAAGCTCAACCCACCTGGTACCGACCCGCACGAAGTCGACATCCATGACGGCTGGCCTCAGGTAGCGCAATTTTCCCTCGACCGCGAGGGCTTCGCGCTGCATGACTTTGAAGGCCGATTCGACCAGTTCGATGACGATGCAGCGGTCCACGCGCGCTTCTACACGCAAGTGGTCGCGCATGTGCAGCGGCACACGGGTGCCAAGCGGGTGGTGGTGTTCGACCACACCATCCGCAAGCGCCTGCCGGCCGATCTGTCGGTGCAGACCACGGTGCAGCGGCCAGCGGTGCTGCTGGTGCACAGCGACTACACCGTGGCCAGCGGCCCGCAGCGGGTGCGCGACATCCTGCCCACTGAGGCCGATGCGCTGCTGCAGCGCCGCGTGGCCTTCTACAACGTCTGGAAGCCGCTGTACCGGCGTGTCGAGGAACTGCCGCTGGCGATGTGCGACGCCACCACGCACGCGCCGGCCGACATGCTGCGCATGGACCTGAAGTACCGCGAGCGCACGGGCGAGATCTACGTCATGCGCCACGCGCCGCAACACCGCTGGTTCTACTTCCCGCTGATGGAAGCCGACCACGCGCTGCTGCTGAAGACCTACGACTCCGAGACCGACGGCCGAGCGCGGTTTGTCGGCCACAGCGCCTTCGAGCATCCTGAAACGCCGCCAGACGCCGCGCGCC
>JANOAQ010000135.1:0-2111 GCA_031411195.1 Burkholderiaceae bacterium
GCCCACTGCTGGGTTGCTGATGCGCCAGATTTCCACTGCACCGCGCTTGACCTCGAAGGCAATCTCGTCCATGCGGAACGTGAGCCCGTTGATGAGGAAGCGCATGTGCCCCATCGACAGCTCGATCTTTCTCTCAGGCGCTCCTTCGGTGCGGATCGGCTTGACCTCGGACAGCGTCGCCGGCAGCGTGGCCGCAACACGCTCGCCCGCCGTGACCGACAGCTTCAACACGTTGAATGCCGCGCCCAGCGGCAACCGTGACGAGCCCATGCCCGGCATCGTGTGGCTCATCCCCTGGCTGCCTTGGCCGCTCATCGCGCCCATGCCACCCATCCCGCCTTCGTTCTCCATCGGGTCGAAGGCCAGGCTCTTGAGGAACACCGTGTCGCCTGGCTGCGCCTGGGCAGCGTCGAAAAGCACATCGAGGCGTTCGCCCGGCGCCAGGAAAGCTTCGGTCACGGTCTCGGGCCGCTCGATCAGACCGCCGTCGGTGCCGATGACAACGAAAGGCAGCGACGTTTCGCCCTTGACGAAGGCGAGTCGGTAGATGCGAGCGTTGGAGCCGTTCAGCAGCCGCAGCCGGTAGGTGCGCGGTGTCACGGCGTGGACCGCGTTTGCAGTCAGGTTGGCCAGCACGATGTCGCCCAGCCAGCCCATCATCGACTCGTGCGCGTTGGGCCGGTAGACCAGCGCGCCCTGAGCGTCGAACTGCTTGTCCTGGATGACGAGGGGCAGATCGGTCACACCCAGTTGAAGATCGAGCGCCTTGGCGAGCTTGCGCTGGTCGTCGTCATCGACCAGAAAGAAGCTCGCCAGGCCGTTGTAGGCCTGCTTGGCGGTCAGCCCGTGCGCATGCGTGTGGTACCAGTAGGTGCCCCCGCGGTTGCGCACGGTGAAGTCGTAGTCGTAACGTGAGCCCGGCGCGATGGTGTCCTTCGGATGCCCGTCCATCTGGGCCGGTGTGTGCAGCCCGTGCCAGTGGATGATGGTCGGTTCGGTCAGCGCGTTGTCCAGGCTGGCGGTGAAACGCACGCCGCGCTCGATGCGCAGGATCGGGTTCTGGTAGGCCTTGCCGGCGTGCTCGGTCTGGTAGAGCAGAAAGGGTGACGGGGCTTGCGATGCAGGCCCGGGCAGCAGCGGGAAACTGGCCACCGTGGCGCGGATCTTCAGCGGCGCGGCGACGTCCAGAACACCGAATGGCCCGCTGGCGACGGGAATGAAGAGCTTGCGCTGAAAATTCTCGGCTGCCACCGGGTCGAAGGGATAGTGGCGAAACGGCCCGCTGCCCAGCACCTGCGAAGCACGCGAACGCAAGTAAAGCCAGCCAGCCCCGGCGACACTGGCCACGGCCACTCCGCCGGCCAACAGTTGCCTTCGGTTCAACATGCCGGCCACTTCGGCGCCAAGCGCACCCGATCGAGCCGTGGGGCCGGCGGCGAGCCGACCGTTGCGGGCAGGCAGAGAGGGCGCGCAAGCTTCATACCGAGTTTCGGATCCATGGGCTTAGTCCGTTGTCAATTGGGGGTGGGCAGGCAACCCGTGTGGAGCACCGGGCGCAGGCATCGCGCTGTGTCGGTCCGCAATCCGTACGCGAGTGCGGACTTCAAGCCGGACGGAAGAATGACGCCGACCGCAAAGCACGATGGCGCCGGACGGGGTGGCTACAGCGCCAGTCGCGCGTAGCGAACCCTCAAAGGCGGCCCGAGGATGGGGATCACCAGATCATCCACCCGTCCTGGCGCAGAGACGGCAGACATTGAGCCGGTCCACAGGGTCGTGGCCAGAATGGGGGGGCCTGGGTCAGCGAGCTCAAAGCCCGAATACGCCTTGGGCAGGCTGTGCGTGCCGTCATTGCAGACCTTCAGGCACGACCGCTTGGTGCTGCGCACGTCGTCGTGGTGGGCGGCGGTGCCGACCGGATGGATCACCAATTCAGCAGGTGGCTGGATCGTCGTTGCCGTGGAGTCCTCCACTGCCGGGGAGTGATGCCCGGGCGTCTCCAGAAAGCAGGCATTCGCGACCCCCGACACCAGCGCGAAAACCCACACCAGCAGCATCGTGAATGCGGTGTCTCGCTTGGTTCGGTTGTCGGTGAAGAACTTCATGTTGGG
>JANOAQ010000136.1:0-1970 GCA_031411195.1 Burkholderiaceae bacterium
CCAAATCTGGGACGCAGGATGCAGACGATGGGGGCAGGCTGGGGCAGGGCGCCCGGGGTGGCCAGGAAGGCCGAAGCGGCGATGTCCGCATGGTGGGCCTCGATCATCGTCAACACCGGGGCTGGCAACACCAGTTCGCGCCGTCTTGGCCCCGTGCCGCCGATGGTGAGCAATCCAACGCCGCACCCTGGGCCATCCGGCGCCAGCGCACGCACGTCGGCCAGGGTGGCGTCCACCAGTTCGGACAAGCGCAGTCCGGTACTGTGCAGCAGGCACAGGATCAGACGAAGGCGCCGCTCGAAGGCGCCGGCCGGCCCGCGTGGATGGCCCGCCCTCGCCGAGAGCGCTGCGCGCTCGGCGCGGTCGACCTCCGCCTGCAGAAAGGCCCATTCGAAGTCGGTGAACGACCGTTGAACACGCGTCGGGCGTTCCCCCTCGCGGGCCTGTTTTCTTGCCCTGGCCATGGGATTGGGCAAGGCGGCATTGGCGTCGCACAACGCATCGAACAGGCCTTGCACCACCACCAGCGCGTGCCGCTGCGACGCGGGCTTGAGCTTGCCACGAAAGGGCTTCCAGCCGGGGTGGTCGCGGGGCAGGGCGGCGGGCTCGATCCAATCGTCAGGCACATTGGTCAGAAACCGCTGGTAGGCCGCGCAGTCGACATCGTCGATCAAAGGCACGGGCTTGCGTGGCACATGCATGCACCACAGGCAAAAGCGATCCACCTCCTTGGCATAGGCCCGGTGCGTGGCAGGCGTCGCCTCGTGGCGCTGAAGCCAGAGGTGCACTGCTGAAAGATCGCCGACCCGGGCCGCATTTCCAAGCAGTTGCCGTGAAAACCGCCCCTCATCGCCCGCAATAGCGGTCAGATTGCGGTCTGCATGCCGGGTGGCCGCATCGCGCAATGGGCGGTTCCAGATCTGGGCCAGAGGAGACAGCCAGGCAATGATGGCGCCTGACCGCCGGGCACCCAGGCCGCGAATCGGTTTGAACCAGCCTGGGCCACGGTGTTCGATCAGATCGAGCAGGCCGCCCAAGGTGCGCACGCCGGCCCCAACCAGCAGCGGCATGGTGACCGGTGCAAACCAGCGTTCGATGGCATCGCTGGGCAGTGGATCACGGGCCAGACCCTGTTCGAGCTGGCGCAATGCCTGCAGTTGCGCTTGCCGCACCGATGACCGGGCCGCGCCGGCGCCGCCGTCATCCTCCTCACGCGCTTGGTTCAGGCCGTAGTGCGCCTGGTACTCGGCCAGCCACTCGGCTTGGCTGAACTGGTCAGGATCGGCCTCTTGCAGTGCAATGAAATCTTCCAGTGAGGGCAGGGCACGTGCAGTATCGGCGGGGGTGGTCCTTGCCAACAGGTTTGCGGCCTCGCTGGCAGAACGGGCTGTCCCGCCGACAGGCAACCCGGAAGCTGGCGGCCCGATGGGTGCAGTCGCGTCGCGCAAGACGCGGTTCATCAGTTCACGTCGACGGCGCTCAATGACGCGCAGGTCGTGTTCGCCTTCGGCAAAATCGAGGTACCGCTCCCAGGCCGTCCTGACGTCCAGGCCTTGCAAGCAGGCACGCAAAAAAGCGAAATGGTGTCGCCCCAGCGCCTGCTCGTCACGCAGCAACCGGGTATGCGCGCCTATTGGGCGCCCCGGGCGTGGCTTGCCTGGTTTGAGAGGCGTGCTCACGGGGTGAACAAGTTCATTTGACAAGGTTTCAGCCCTGCGCCAAGGTGAGGCAGTGCCCGATTGTGAATTAAATTGGCGTCTTGATAACAAACAAAAAGCCCACACCGCCGTCTGGTTGAACCCACAAGCTGCCAGGGCGTTCAGGCCAAGCGTCGCGCGCTGACTGGTCAGCGGGCAGGCGCGGCCTGAGGCTTGCCGCCGGGTGGCCAGTCACGACCTGGTCACATGAACCGCACATACTTCTACACTTGTGGAAATATCGTGTGACCACGAATTCAGACCAACGGAGGG
>JANOAQ010000137.1:0-2785 GCA_031411195.1 Burkholderiaceae bacterium
CGGCCAGCGCCACCGCCGTGCCATCGTCGACATGCTTGGGGAAGTAGGCGCGGTCACCGAGGTGGCGGCCGCCGCGCACCATGGCCAGGTTGACGCAGGCCCGCCCGCCCAGCACCCGCACGGCCAGCACGTCCACATCGCGGTCGCGCGAGGACAGGCTGCTTTCTTCCATGCTCTGCTGGTGCAGCACGCGTGAGAGCGCGCTGATCTGGTTGCGCACCTCGGCCGCGCGTTCAAACTCCAGCGCATCCGAGAACGCCATCATCTGCGTCTGCAGGGTGTTGATCACCTCGTCGGTGGCGCCCAGCAAAAAGCGCTCGGCGTTGCTGACATCCAGCCCGTAGTCGGCCGGCGAGATCAACCCAACGCAGGGCCCCGAGCAGCGGCGGATCTGGTACAGCAGGCACGGCCGGCTTCGGTTGGCGTACACCGTGTCTTCGCAGGTGCGCAGCTTGAAAGCCTTCTGCAGCAGCAGGATGGTTTCCTTCACCGCCCAGGCGCCGGGGTAGGGGCCGAAGTAGGTGTGCTTGCGGTCCACCGCGCCACGGTAGTAGGCAATGCGCGGAAAGGGATGGCGCTGCAGCTTGAGGTAGGGGTAGCTCTTGTCGTCGCGAAACAGGATGTTGAACTTGGGGTTCAGCGTCTTGATCAGGTTGTTTTCCAGCAGCAGGGCCTCGGCCTCGGTGCGCACCACGGTGGTTTCCAGGCGCGCGATGCGGCTGATCATGTGGCCGATGCGGGTGCCGCCGTGGTCCTTCTGAAAGTAGCTGGCCACCCGCTTCTTCAGGCTGCGCGCCTTGCCCACATAGAGCACGTTGCCCTGGGCGTCGAAGTAGCGGTAGACGCCCGGCAGGCCCGGCAGCGCGGCCACCTCGGCGAGCAGGCGCTGGCGGTCGGCCGATGGCGCCGGACCGCAAGCCAATTCGGCGGCTGGTTCGGCGGCTGGTTCGGCGGCTGGCCCGGCAGGCAGGGCGGGGATGGGATCGGTGGGCTGGGTCACGGACGGGGGCTGGGTGGCGGTGCCGATTCTGCCGCCGCCAATAATCCGGCCGATGAAGCCGCTGGCCTTTGACCTGTTCTGCCGCGTGGTCGACAACTTCGGCGACGTGGGTGTGGCCTGGCGCCTGGCCGCTGCGCTGGGTGAGCGCGGGCACACGGTTCGGTTGTGGATCGACGACGCCAGCGCCCTGGAGTGGATGGCTCCGGCAGGCGCAGCGGGGGTGCGGGTGCTGCCCTGGATGGCCGCCGAAAACGCCGAGCAGGCGAGCCGCCCCGGTGCCGATGCGGTTGGCGATGCGGTTGGCGATGCGGTTGGCGATGCGGTCGGCGATGTGGTGGTCGAGACTTTCGGCTGCGCACTGCCGGCGCGCTTCGTGGCCCGCATGGCGCGGCGGCCGGTGGCGCCGGTGTGGATCAACCTCGAATACCTCAGCGCCGAGCCCTATGCCGAGCGTTGCCACGGCCTGGCCTCGCCGCAATCCAGCGGGCCCGGGGCCGGCCTGCGCAAATGGTTCTATTACCCGGGCTTCAGCGCCCGCACCGGTGGGCTGCTGCAGGGCGGGCCCCAGCCCGCGCCGGCCGAAGCCCGCACCTGGGCCGGCGCCCAGGGCTGGGGCACCTTGCCGGGCGAGCGCGCGGTGTTGCTGTTCGCCTACCCCGGTCTGGACCTGCCCGCCCTGCTGCAGGCGCTGGCAGGCCAGCCCACCTTGCTGCGCCTGCCACCCGGCGCCTTGCGCGATCGGCTGCGGGCCGCAGATTGGCCCACCAACCTGCGCACGGGCTTTCGCACGAACCTGCGCACCGTCGCCCTGCCCCACCTGCCCCAGCCCGACTTCGACCGCCTGCTGGCCGCCAGCGACCTGAACATCGTGCGCGGCGAAGATTCTTTCGTGCAGGCCCAGGTGGCCAGCGACGCGCCCTTTCTCTGGCACATCTACCCCCAGCACGACGGCGCGCACGGCCCCAAGCTGCAAGCCTTTCTGGACGGTTACCTGGCCGGAGCGCCACCCTTCGTGGCCGCCGACCTGCGCCGTGCGTTTGGGGTGCTCAACGGCCTGGCGCCGGGCCCGTTGCTGCTGCCTGAGCGCGACGGCTGGGGGGCGGTGCACCGCGCGTGGCGCGCCACGCTGCGCGCCCAGGACGACCTGCCCACCCAACTGCTGCGCTTCGTGCACAGCCGATGAGCGTCAACCAGTGAGACCCGCCGCTGGCCGTGATCCACTGCCCCGGGTTTACGGCTAAAATCGCGGGCTTTGCTTCAAACCGCCTTGCCAGTTTGGCTGTGCAATCGCCCATTCGATCGCAGAGCCTGGCCAGAGTGCACACCCGGGAACCCCATGAAAATCGCTCAAGAAATCCGCGCCGGCAACGTCATCATGCAGGGCAAGGACCCGTGGGTCGTGCTCAAGACCGAATACTCACGCGGCGGCCGCAATTCGGCCACCGTGCGCATGAAGCTCAAGAGCCTGCTCAACAGCCAGGCCACCGAGACGGTCTTCAAGGCCGACGACAAGTTGGACCAGATCGTGCTGGACAAAAAGGACTGCACCTACACCTACTTCGCCGACCCGATGTACGTCTTCATGGACGGCGAGTACAACCAGTTCGAGGTGGAAGCCGAGAACATGGGCGACGCCATCCAGTACCTGGAAGACGCGATGCCGGTGGAAGTGGTGTTCTACGACGGCAAGGCGATCTCGGTTGAACTGCCCACCAGCGTGGTGCGCGAAGTCACCTGGACCGAACCCGCCGTCAAGGGCGACACCTCGGGCAAGGTGCTCAAGCC
>JANOAQ010000138.1:0-1988 GCA_031411195.1 Burkholderiaceae bacterium
ATTACCCGACGCCTGCGCGCCGACCGCTGAACTCGCGACTCGACACGCGCAAGCTGCGGGCGGCTTTCGGTGTCAGCCTGCCCGCGTGGCAGTTCGGCGTCGACCGGACCCTGACCGAGATCTTCGACCGCTGACAGCACAGAAAACCCATGCAACGCAAAGGCATCATCCTCGCCGGCGGCTCCGGCACCCGCCTGCACCCGGCCACGCTGGCCATCAGCAAGCAATTGCTGCCGGTGTACGACAAGCCCATGGTGTATTACCCGCTGAGCACGCTGATGCTGGCGGGCATGCGCGACATCCTCATCATCAGCACGCCGCTGGACACGCCGCGATTCGAAGCCCTGCTGGGCGATGGCAGCCGTTGGGGTTTGAATTTGAGCTACTGCGTGCAGCCCAGCCCCGACGGCCTGGCGCAGGCCTTCATCCTGGGCCGGCAGTTTGTGGGCCAGCACCCCAGCGCCCTGGTGCTGGGCGACAACATCTTCTACGGCCACGACTTTGCCGGCCTGCTGCAACGTGCCGATGTGCGCACCAGCGGCGCCACCGTGTTTGCCTACCACGTGACCGACCCCGAGCGTTACGGCGTGGTCGAGTTCGATGCGGCCAAGCGGGCCCTGAGCATCGAAGAAAAGCCCAAGGCGCCCAAGAGCAACTACGCCGTCACCGGCCTGTACTTCTACGACAACCAGGTGTGTGACATCGCCGCATCCATCCAGCCATCGGCGCGGGGCGAATTGGAAATCACCACCGTCAACGCCACCTACCTGCAGCAGCAGCAGCTGGATGTCGAGATCATGGGCCGCGGTTATGCGTGGCTCGATACCGGCACCCACGACAGCCTGATGGAGGCCGGCCAGTTCATCGCCACGCTTGAAAAGCGCCAGGGCCTGAAGGTGGCCTGCCCCGAAGAGATTGCCTACCGCGCCGGCTGGATCACCGCCGCGCAACTGGAAGAGCAGGCCCAGCCCATGCTGAAAAACGGCTACGGCCAGTACCTGATGCAGGTGCTGCGCGAGCGCGCGTTCTAGCGGGTGAGCAGGCCACGCGAGATGCTGTAGGCCTGGCAGGCCTGCACAAAGGCCACCAACATCGGCACATTCAGGTGCGCTTCAGTAACGGCCTGCGCCAGCAGCACCGGGTCGCGGATGTACTCATGCACCATGCGGTTGCGCAGCGCGCGCGCGGCCAGCCAGGTTTCAGCGGGCTGCACCAACAGGCCCAGGCGGGCAGCACGGTCCAGGTTGTCGAGCACGCTGCCCAGCGGCTCGCCCACGCGGGCCAGCATGGCTGGAAGCAACTTGTCGCCAGCCGTGTCCTGCAAACGGGCAAAGCGGGCTGAAAACGCATCCAGCCGCTCGGCCAGCATCGCATCGCTGCGCAGTGTGGCGGCACGTTCCGCCGTGAAGGCCTGTGCAAACAGCCGCTGATCGGTCGCCTGCAAGTGCTCGGCTTCAAGCTGAACGGTTTGCAGCAGGAAGGCCAGGCGCTCGCGCAAGGGATCAAGGGCGGTCATGCAGCCAGCACCAAGCCGTTGGCCCGGGCTATCTGGTGCACGGGCTGCAGCACCGTTGCGGGGTCAATCACCAGCACATCGATCTGGCGTTCGCCCAATGTCCTTTGCAGGCGCGCCGTGATCTGCGCGGCCAGCCACACCGGCCGCTCTACGGGTGTTGCACATTCAACCAGCAAGTCGATGTCGCCCCCGGCCAAGTCATCGTTTACACGAGAGCCAAACAAGCGCACCTGCGCGCCAGGCCCGGCCAGATCGCGCGTGGCCAGCACGATGGCGCTGATTTGTTGGGCATTGAGACGCATGTGTGGATGCTAGCGCAGCGGGCCATGCGGGCGAAGATCGACGGCTTTGGCCTGATGCAGTTGAAATCGGACGACGTCAAAAAGGCCTGAGGGCCTTGGCAAGTGATCAGCGCACCATCAGCCTGACCAGGATGGCGGCGTTGTCGGCGCAGAGTGTGCGAAACCCGGCG
>JANOAQ010000139.1:0-2932 GCA_031411195.1 Burkholderiaceae bacterium
CCCAGCTGGGTGCGGTCGGCAAAGTGGCGGTACAGCTCGAAGGCCTTGGGCAGGCTCAGGCCGTCAGAAAACACCAGGCGCTTGGTGTGGGTGTCGATGCGCAGCTTGGCGTAATGCGCAAGTGCCTTTTCGCCCCACACGATCGGGTCACCTGAATCGTGGCGCAGGCCATCGAACAGCTTGGCAAAGTACAGGTCGAAGTCGGCCAGAAAGGCGTCCATGCCCACCACGTCGGTCAGGGCCACGCCCAGGTCGCCGCGGTACTCTTGAACCCAGCTCTCGAGCGCGGCCTTCTGAAAATCGCGCAGGCGCACGCCCAGGGCCTGGTAGGTCTGCAGGAACTCGTGCGCCATCGTGCCGATGGGCACCAGGCCCAGGTCGCGTGCCAGCAGCACATTGCTGGTGCCCTTGAAGTATTCGGGCACCTCGCGCTGCAGGGTGGCCACCACCTCGCGGTGCCATTCACCCGAAAAGCGGCGGCGCACGCCGAAATCGAAGAACTCGAACGGATTGCGCCGCTGCGGCTCGCGGCCGAAAGCGCGCAGCATCTGCACCTTGTCGGCCAGCCGGCGGCGCCCTTCGGCCACGGCGGGGGCTTGCTCGAAGCGGCGGAAGTACAGCTCGTTGACGATGGCCAGCACGTGGATCTCGAAGGCCATCACATGCACCTGCGGGCCCCGGGCCACGATCTCCAGCGTGCCGGCGTTGTCGCGCACCTCGATGAAATCGCGCTGAAACTGGAAGATGCGCAGGAAGTCGACGAAGTCGGTCTTGATGAAACGCAGGCTGCGCAGGTAGGCCAGTTCGTCGGGCTGGAAGCGCAGGCTGCACAGGTGGTCGAGCTGCTCGTTGAGCTCGCCGATCAGGTGCGTCAGCGGGTAGTCGCGCGCATTGCGGCAGATGAAGACGTACTCGGCCTGCGTCTGCGGATGCCGATGCAGCATGGCCTGCCACATCGTGAACTTGTAGAGATCGGTCTCCAGCAGGCTGCGGATCACGGGTTGCATGGTGGCGGGCGGGCGACAGCGGCAGCGCAGGAAACCTGGGACGACCAGTATAGGTTTGACCGCCTCAGCGCCGAGCAGGCCCGCTTGATCGAGCGGGAAACGCGTGATCACCCTGCGCACGACCTGCGGCACCGGCGTGAGCAGCTTGGGCTGCGCGGCCAGCAGCAGGCGCAGTGGGATCGGCAACGACAGCAGCGCCGGCCCAAAGACGAGCGCCGCAATGTTGCCTGGTGCACAGACCGGTGCAGGCCGCGGGCGTCAACCTCCTCAACGTACCAGAAGGTTGCCCATTTGCCGCATGCCCGAGCCAATGAACCATCCGCCGGGTATGTCTCAACCTGCCTACGCAGGCAAATGATCAGCCACCTCATCTACCCCACAGGAATCACCATCATGAAGCTCACCATGCATCGAATCTCGGCCGTTTGCCTGCTGGCCCTGGCGCCTGCTGCGGCCATGGCCAGCTTGACGCCCGTACTGCAAAACGTGGTCGCCAGTGGCGGCGGGTACTTGTGGACCTACAACGTGCAGGCGGCCAGCGACCAGAACATCACGTCCGGCCTGGCCCCCACGGTCAATCCGGTGGGTTCCAACCTGGGTCTGGGCGGGGTGGCCAGCTTCCTCACCTTCTACGACTTCTTTGGCTTCACCGGCGCGTGCTCCGGCCCGACGGGATGGACGTGCACGGCCCAGAACATCGGATTCGACCCGTTCAACGTCCTACCCACCGACGACGCGGGCATTGTCAACGTCACGTTCTCAAACACCAGCGGTGTGGACATCAACGGCAATCCGGTCACCAATGTTGGCAATGATCTGGGCAACTTCACCCTGGAGTCGATCTACGACCAGCGCCACCAAGTCTCGTACGCCGCCCTGGCCATCAAGAACAGCGGCCCCGAGGCAGGCAGCGCGGCGTCCAACATAGGCTTCATTTCGGGGCCGAACGGACCCGCCGTGGTGCCAGAGCCGGCCACGCTGGCCTTGGTGTTGGCGGGCTTGGGGATTGCCGGCATGACACGCCGCAAGCGCAAGTAGGTCGAGCAAGCCTCTGTTCATGGCGCCCGGATGCAGCCAGGCCGGTCGGTGGACCTGCCGACCTGGCCGACCATGCGCCTTGCTCGAGCGCCGGGCGCCGCCGGGGCGCAGGATGGCGCCCGCTGGGGCCGCCGGCCGATGGCGGGCACGCAAGGCTCGCCAGCTGGTCAGCCGCACGGTCTCAAGCCCTGAACTGCGTCTGAATCGCTCCCGATAGCGCCCGCCCGGGCGTGCCAGCCTCTGTCGGGCAGCGTTCTGGTGATCAGTTCGTGATTGCTTCCGGCGCAGCGCCGGCGAGTCGAGTTGCCAGGAAGCTGTCCACCACCACCGTCAGCGGATGGCCACCGGCCCTACCTTCACATCTTGCCGGCAAGCCCCATGCCCATTCGCTCCATGGCATGCCGCACGGCCTGCTTCAGCACGGAGGCTTTGAGGTCGAGCTTGTCGATGCACTGGCCGTTCATCACGCCAGCCAGGCCATGCACAGTGGACCAGATGTACAGCGCGTCGAGTTCGACGGCCTCGCGCATCGCCGCCGTGTCGCCATGCATACGGCGCAGCACGCCGCGCAGCACGTCGAACGCATGCGTGGCATCAGTGGCCAGATCGAATTGCTCGGCAGATGCGGGCCAGGTGGTGCTGAACATCAACCGGTATTCCAGCGGATGTTGGTGCGCATAGCCCAGGTACTGGATTCCGAGAGACTCCAGGTCCTGCTCGGGGTCGTCGAACCGAGGCCGCGCGTCCAGATGCGCCGCAAAGCGCTGAAAGCAGCGGCGCATCACCTCGGCCAGCAGGTGGTCGCGGCTGGGGTAGTGCTTGTAGGGCGCCTGGTGTGACACGCCCAGCTTGCGCGCCACGTCGCGCAGGCTCAGGTTCTCGATGCC
>JANOAQ010000140.1:0-8352 GCA_031411195.1 Burkholderiaceae bacterium
CACCCTGCGGGCCAGCCGCTGGACGACCTTTCGCACCATCACCCTGCCGCTGCTCAGGCCGGGGCTGGCCAATGCCTTTCTGGTGGGCTTCATCGAGAGCATGGCCGACTTTGGCAACCCGGTGGTGGTGGGCGGAGCCTACAGCGTGCTGTCGACCGACATCTTCTTTGCCATCGTCGGCGCGCAGTTCGACCAGGGCCGCGCGGCCTCGCTGGCGCTGGTGCTGACGGGTTTTGCGCTGGCGGTGTTTTTCCTGCAGCAGCGCCTGCTGGGGCGGGTGGGCTACACCACGGTGTCCGGCAAGGGTGATGCCGGTCTGCCGCAACCCCTGCCTGAAGGGCTTCGCCGTCTGTGCCTCGGTGTGGCAGTACCTTGGCTGGCCTTCACCCTGATCGTCTATGGCTTCGCCTTCACGGGCGGCTTTGTCCAGACCTGGGGCCGCGACTACACGCCTACGCTGGCGCACTTTCGCACTGCTTTCGATCTGCAATGGGGCGCGCAAGGCCTGGTGTGGGCTGGCACGGCCTGGAACTCGCTGTTCACCACGCTCAAGTTGTCGGCCGTCGCCGCGCCGCTGTGTGCGGGCCTGGGTTTGCTCATTGCGTGGCTGTTGGCGCGCACCCAGTTTGCCGGCCAGCGGGCGTTTGAATTTGCGGCGCTGCTGGCCTTTGCCATCCCCGGCACGGTGCTGGGCGTCAGCTACATCCTGGCCTTCAACGTGCCGCCGTTCGAATTGACGGGCACCGGCCTGATCATCGTGCTGTGCTTCATCTTCCGCAACCTGCCGGTGGGGGTGCGGGCCGGTACGGCCGCCTTCAAGCAAATCGACAAATCGCTCGACGAGGCCAGCACCTTGTTGCGGGCCGGCACGGCCACCACGTTGCGGCGGGTGGTGTTGCCACTGCTCAAGCCGGCGTTGGTGGCCGCACTGGTCTACAGCTTCGTGCGCAGCATGACGACGGTGTCGGCGGTGGTGTTTCTCGTCACGGCCGAAAACGAGTTGGCCACCACCTACATCATCGGCCGGGTGGGCAATGGCGACTATGGCGTGGCGCTGGCCTACTGCACGGTGCTCATCGTGCTGTTGTCCTTGGCGGCGGCGGGCATCCAGGCGGTGGTGGGCCGTCGGCAACTGGGCAGGAGGGCTGCGTGATGGCCAACGGCAGGGCAGGGCAAGTGGCGGGCATCGAGTTGCGCCAGGTCAGCAAAGGTTATGGCGACGCCAGAAGCCCCCTGGTGGTGCAAGGCATCGACCTGGTGGTGCCCCAAGGCACGTTGGCCACGCTGCTCGGGCCCTCGGGCTGCGGCAAGACCACCACCTTGCGCATGATGGCGGGGCTTGAATCACCCAGCAGCGGGCGGGTGCTGATCGACGGCCAGGACGTCACTGCCCTGGGCGCGGCCGAGCGCAATGTCAGCATGGTGTTTCAGAGCTACGCGCTGTTTCCGCACCTGACCGTGTTGGGCAATGTGGCCTACGGGCTGGAAGTGCAAGGCCTGGGCAAGGCCGAGACCCGCCAGCGCGCCCGCGCCACGATGGACCTGGTGGGCCTGGCAGGCTACGACGAACGGCTGCCATCGGAGCTGTCGGGGGGCCAGCAGCAACGGGTGGCGCTGGCCCGGGCGCTGGTGCTGCAGCCCAGCGTGATGCTGTTCGACGAGCCCCTGTCCAACCTGGACGCGCGCCTGCGGCGCAGCATGCGGGAAGAGATTCGTGCGCTCCAGAAACGCCTGGCGTTGACGGTGGCTTACGTCACCCATGACCAGGCCGAAGCCCTGGCGGTAAGCGACCAGATCGTGGTGATGGACGCCGGGCGCATTGCCCAGGCCGGCACACCCCAGCAACTGTACGAACACCCGGCCACGGTCTTTGTGGCGGGTTTCATGGGCGAGGCCCTGCTGTTCGATGCCATGGCCGATGCCGATGGCGTGGTGAGACTGGGGCCGTTGCGCCTTGCCCCCGAAGTGGTCGTAGCCGCCGGCCCCGTGAAAGTGGCCGTGCGACCCGAGGCCTGGGGTGTCGGGCCTGCCAGTGGTGAGGGCCTGAGCGCGACGCTTTTGCGTCACGCCTACCTGGGCGGACACGTCGAGTTGAGCTTCGGGACTGCGCTGGGCCCGGTGCTGGTGATCAGCCGTGAGGTGCACCAACCCTGGCACGCTGGCCAGCAGGCCATGCTCACGCTTGGCCGCCGCGGTGTGAGCGTGGTGGCCGCCTGAGCTGCAAGCGCACTTCGTGCCGGCAAGCGCCCATGGCGCCCGCCGACACCGAAACGATCAGACGGACGTGCCGCCCAAACCGCCGTTTTCGCGCGTCACGCCCTTCATGGGGCCGATGTAGGCGCCGTTGGAGACGACAACGCCGTTGAGCAGGACCTTCATGTCCTTCATCAGCGCCGAACGGCCACCGTAGTAACACTGCAGGATGGCGGCGGTGGCGCCCATGTAGGCGTCGGCGGGCACGCCGGTCATCGGGCGCATCGCGTCCCTGGTGCCGAAGGGGCGGTTCTGGGCGTTCTGCAGCGCCCAGTCGACCAGGCGGCTGGTGCGGGTGGCGAACACATCCGACTTGGAGCAGTAGACGCCATCGACCCACCACTCCAGGAAGCCGTCCTTCACATAGCCGCTTTCCAGGAAGTGCGTGCCAATCGGCGGCTCGGCGTATGGCGTCGTGACCGTGTTCATCTTCCAGCGCATTTCCACGCAATACCAGCGCTTGGGCCGAAGGTAGCCCATGCCGTAACGGAAGCCGGCATAGTTCTGCAGGTCCCAACCACCGATGAAGGTTTGCGACGGGATGCAGAACGCGTTTTGGCCGAAATCGTAGGTTTCCAGCGCAAGCGTTGCGCCACCGCAGGCCGGACCGTCGAAGTTGGCCTTGTAGAAGCCTTGCTTGAACTGCCAGCGGCCCTGGTAGCCATAGACGCCCGAGCTGTTGCTGTAACCGTTGCCCGGCGTTTCGACCACTTTGGTGGTGTCGATCGCGCCACCGGTGGTTATTCGCGTTGGGGTGAGGTAGCGCTCGGCCGAAACCTTGGTGGTGAGTTGCTGGATGCCCCCCGGGAACTTGCCAGAGAAGTCGGTGGCACGCCAGGGCAGGCTGTCCGGGCTGGCGCCAAACTGTTCGGGCCACTTGCCCCACCGATCGGCCGACACGTCCTGCGGGTGCCAGGCCATGTTGGCATCGTCAGCCTCCCAGCCTTCGGCCAGGCACACGTACATGCGCATGTAGCCGTCGACCACGCGACCGATGTGTTCGCGCTTGAAGTGCATTTCCAGATCGGGGCCGGTGCGGTTATCGGCCAGCATGCCACCCATCGTCCAGCTCTGGGGATGGCATTGGCCGGGCTTGATGTTCATGCTGGGATAGACCATTTCCAGCGCACCCATGCCTGGGGCCAGCACCGGCAAGCCTCGGGCCTTGAGCTCGGCGCTGGTGACCACCCGAACCGTGTCACCCAGGGCGGTCGACCTGGAAGCAACGCCCGACAGCTTGGTGATCCCCTTGGCAATGGCCCTGTTGGGCATCAGCTGGCTCAGCTGGGCCGTACTGGGTACCGGCACTTTGGCCAATGCGCCTTGACCGGGCGTGCCCCAGAGGTAAGGGTCGAACATCGATTCGGTTTTCAGGCTCAGTGCCTGATTGCCGGCCCAGGATGCGCCCTTGGAAACCACATAGTCAACGTCCAGAACATCGTCGATCGACGTGCTGTCGGTCACCCGCAGTGCCGCCGCCACCTTGGCATGGCTGAGCACGTTGTCGTCCAAGGTGTAGTTGGCGGCCAGACCGACCGCCTGTTGCGTCAGGTCAGGCAGCGTGGGATCGACCAAAAAGACCTGGATCACCGGGTTGCCATAGGTCACGCCGGCGTGACGCAGGCGCAATTTGGCGGAGGTCGCGGCCACCGACTGGTCCGCCGGGCGGTAGAACTCGATCACGGCACGACCATCGCCATCGATGACCACCACATCGTCCTGCGCGTTCGTGTAGGCCGACTTGATCAGGGTGCAGGCGTACCACAGCGGATTGCGCTCGGTCGCGTTGCCGCGCACGACTTCCAGCTCCGACTTGAGCGCCGTGGTGTTGCACGGGCCGTTCAACCGGAGTTGCCCCCCGGAGACCATGATGAACATGGCGTACCAGCGCTTGTTCTGATCGCAGAATTTGACGAGGCTGGATACGTCGATCACCACCTCGCCAGCGGGTGTGCCCTTGGTGATGGCCGCACTGGTGGCCCAAGGGGTGCTGCCTTGGCTTTTGCGCGTGGGGGTGGCGTTGTCGAGCCAGTCGCCCCCGTAGTTCTTCCAGGCCCAGCTGGAGACGGTACACAACTGCGTGAAGTCCGACCCACAGCGTGTCGTGCTGGAGGTGTCGTGCACGCCGTCCCACCCGACGAAGGCGTGGTCCATCTTGGGCAGGTAAATCGTCTGCCCCAGGCTGTTGACATAGCTGGCCTTGACCACCTTCTGGTGGGCGCGCTGGAACAGCAACGGGTGCTGGAACCGGTACTTGCCGGTCGGTGCCAGCACACCGCCTTGCGTGGTGGGTGCCGGCTGTGTCGTGGCGGTGGGCTTGCCGATCAGTCCCAAAGTGGATTGGGTGCCTTCGGCCTCGTTGGCTTCAACGCTGCCAACTTCACCGCCACCACAGGCCGCCAGCAGGCCGGTTGCCGTGCCAGCGGTCAGGGTCAAGGCGGTTCTACGCGAAATGGAAGTCAATTGGATATTCCTGATAGCAATGAATGGGTGCCAAGAGGCATGAAGCGGTTGCTGACTCCCGTCGACGGGAGGCGTTTTCCGGTTCTTGCGGTCTGGTCGAGGCGTCTTACTTCGGGCTAGGTCGCTTGGCACCAAGGCCTGGGAAGCGACATGCTTTAAACGACGATGCAAAGATGCCACAGGCGTATTTGGCTCATGTCAGCAAATGCGCCACTGCATTTGGTACATGTCAGCAAATGCACCACTTTTATCAGTGCGGTACCGCGCTATCTCCGAGGTGATGCCAGAGGTAGGCCAGGGCCTGTGCAATAACTCGCGGGATTACCCCGGGTCAATTGCCAAATGCAACACGTTTACCGGCTGTTACAACCTTGGGCGATCCGCACCGGCACGGCGCGCCCCGAGGCGCTCGATTTCGCCATTTTCATGACGCGGTCACAGTGCGCCTGCCGAGATGCCAGCTAGTTCTGGAAGGCGCCGGGTGACCAGGTTGCTGGTTCGGCCAATGGCCTGCTGCCGATCGGCCAGCTGAATTCGGCCGTCGGGCGCAGGTCGATGCCGTCGGGCACGCCTGGGCGCACACCCTTGCCGCGCAGCGCGCCGCCACTTGGCAGCCGGTAGGGCAGGTCGGCCGTGCCGATGAGCGGGTTGATCACGGTGGCGACATTGCCTGCCAGCGCGGTTGCACCCCCGGCCAGGCCCCAGCTGAAGACGCCCAGGCCCACGCTGAGGTTGTTGACCAGGTGCACCGGGGTGCTGGCCGGCAGCTTGTCACGCCACACCCGCAGGAACCATGCGCCACCCAGGCGATCATTTACCAGGGTGTTGTGGGCCATGTAGAGCCCGCTGGCTGGCCAGGCCGGGCCTTCTGCGCCGTAAGCCACCAGCACCGGGTTTTGGGGGTGCGGGCCTTGGGCGATCACGTTGCCGATCAGCACCGCCAGCCCGCCCTGGGGCAGGTCGATCTCGTACGAGGCCCGGCCCAGCGGACCATCGGCGATCAGGTTGTAGCTGATGCGGCTGACCTTCGCGCGTGACTTGATCAAGTGCCCCGTGCGGCCTTGGTGAAAGCGGCTGCCCGTGATCGTCACTTCGGCGATGCGCCCGACATAGATCAGATGGTCGAGCGAATCCGGCCGGTCGGGCGCCTGGGCAAAATAACTGTCTTCGACGCGCAGGCGGGCATCGCCGTGGTTGCCGGTGAGGATGCCGTTCTCGTTGTCGACGAAACTGCAGCCGCGCACGGTCAGCGTGCCGCGCTCGAAGCGGATGCCTGCACCGTTGATGTCGGGCACGCGGGCACCGCGAAATTCGAGGTTTTCGATCAACACCTCGCCGTCACGCACCACCAGGATCGCCTTGCCTTCGGCATGCTGGCCATCAGCGCGCAACACCGGCCGGTGGCCCAGGCCCCGGATGGTGAGCTTGCGCTGCTTGATCACGGCCACGTCACCGCTGTAGGTGCCAGGCGCCACCAGGAGTGTGTCGCCGTCCTGGGCGTGGGCAATGGCGTCGGCCAGGCGCAAATAGGTGCCGCCGGCGCCCACCGTGAGGTCGGCCGCCGCCGCCGCGCCAAACAGCCAGAGCAGACCGGCACCGGCCAGTGCGCGCGCCGCACCCCGCAGCCTGCGCTGGCGCACGGTGACGTGGGGGGCAGGCGGTGCACACTGCATGGCGCGCCATTGTGCGGTCGCCAATGGGCGCCCGAAACAAACCCGCCGCAGCGGCCAGGCGTTCTAATCTGGACCATCCTCCAGGAAACCCGACATGAACCAGCTCGACCAGCTCAAGCAAGTCACCACCGTGGTGGCCGACACCGGCAACTTCAAGCAACTGGCCCAGTTTGCGCCGCGCGATGCCACCACCAACCCGTCGCTCATCCTCAAAGCGGTGCAGCAGCCTGACTACGCACCGCTGTTGGCCGGCGCTGTGGCGGCGCATCGGGGCCAGCCGCTGGAGGCCATCGTCGACCACGTGCTGGTGCGCTTCGGGCTGGAGATCTTGAAGGTGGTGCCCGGCCGCGTGTCCACCGAGGTGGATGCCCGGCTGAGCTTCGACACGCCGGCCACGCTGGCACGTGCCCGCCGCCTGGCGGCGCTGTACGAAGCGGCAGGCATCCCGCGCGAGCGCGTGCTGATCAAGATTGCCGCCACCTGGGAAGGCATCCAGGCTGCCCGGGTGCTCGAAGCCGAGGGCATCCACTGCAACCTCACCCTGCTGTTTTCCTTTGCCCAGGCCGTGGCCTGCGGCGATGCGGGTGTGCGGTTGATCAGCCCGTTCGTCGGCCGCATCTACGATTGGTACAAGAAGCAGGCCGGCGCAAGCTGGAACGAGGCGGCGCAGGCCGGCGCCAACGACCCTGGCGTGCTGTCGGTCGAGCGCATCTACATGCACTACAAGAAACACGGCATCGCCACCGAGGTGATGGGCGCGAGCTTTCGCAATGTGGGCCAGATCACCGCGCTGGCCGGTTGTGATCTGCTGACCATCAGCCCCGAGCTGCTGGCTCAGCTTCAGGCCAGCGACGCGCCACTGGTGCAGCGCCTGAGCGCCGCCACGGCGGCCGCTGCGGCCCAGGCCGACCTGCCCGCCGTGCACCACGACGAGGCCAGCTTCCGCTACGCGCTGAACGAAGACGCCATGGCGACTGAAAAGCTGGCCGAGGGCATCCGCGCCTTCGCGGTCGATTCGGCCAAGCTAGACCAACTCATCCTGGGCCTGTGACATGAACACCCCGCGTTGCGACCAGACCGTGGCCTGGACGGCGCTGCAAGGCCACTTCGAAGCCCACGGCCGCGACTTCGATCTGCGCGAGGCCTTTGCCCGCGACGCCGGCCGATTCAACGCCTTTGCACTGCAGGCGCCCGAGATCTTTGCCGACCTGTCGAAGAACCGCTGGGACCTGCTGACGCGCCGTTTGCTGATCGATCTGGCCGCAGAGCGCGGTGTGCAAGCGCGGCGCGATGCCATGTTCGCCGGCGAGCCCATCAACACCACCGAAGGCCGGGCGGTGCTGCACACGGCCCTGCGCGCCCCGCGCGGCCAGGCGCCTTTCAGCGACGAGGTGCACGGCGTGCTGGACCGGATGCTGGAGTTTGCCGAGATGGTGCGCGACACCACCAGCAGCGGCATCCGCCATGTGGTCAACATCGGCATCGGCGGCAGCGACCTGGGGCCGCAGATGGTGGTGCCTGCGCTCGATGCATTTGCCCATCCTGGCATCACCATGCACTTCGTCAGCAATGTCGACGGGCACGACATCACGCCGGTGCTGCGCCAGCTGCAGCCCCGCAACACGCTGTTCATCATCGCCAGCAAGACCTTCACCACCCAAGAGACCATGGCCAACGCGGCCGTGGCGCGGCAGTGGTTCATCGAGCAGGGCGGAACCGACATCGGCCGCCACTTCGTGGGTGCCACCACCAACCTGGAGGCGGCAGCCGCCTTCGGCATCCACACCACCTTCGGCTTCTGGGATTGGGTGGGCGGTCGCTACTCGCTGTGGAGCGCCATCGGCCTGCCCATCGCCATCGCCGTCGGCAGCGAGCATTTCCGCGGCCTGCTGGACGGCGCGCATGCGATGGACCTGCATTTCGCCACCGCGCCGCTGGAGGCCAACCTGCCGGTGCAACTGGG
>JANOAQ010000141.1:0-11419 GCA_031411195.1 Burkholderiaceae bacterium
CGCCCAAACACCTCGTCCATCAACACCTTGAGGTAATGCCCCTCGTTGTCGTCGATGGTCACCCAGATGCTGCCGTCCTCACGCAAGAACTCGCGCAGCAACTGCAGGCGCGGCAGCATCATGCTCAGCCACTGCGCATGCTCCAGGTTGTCGTCGTAGTGTTCGAAGGCGCTCTTGGTGTTGTAGGGCGGGTCGATGAAGATGCACTTCACCTGGCCCCGGTAAAACGGCAGCAGGGCCTTCAGCGCCTCCAGGTTGTCACCCTGGATCAGCAGATTACCGGCGTCGTGCGGCAGGCCGGCGGGCGCGCCAGGGTGGAGCCGCAGCACGCGGGTGGGCACCTGCGCTGCGGTGGTGAAGGCGGCTTCGCGGTTGAGCCAGTCGAGGGTGGGCATGCAGGGCGGCGGCCAGGCTCAAAGCCGCTCGAGTTGAAAACGGATGCGGCCGTGGATGCGGTAGACGGTGAAATCGGTGGTGTCGAGGGTGGCGATGCGGCGCATGCCCGTTTGCTCGGCCAGCCACACCAGGGCCAGATCGGCCCAATCGGGGTCTTGGTCGCGGTACTTGTCAAACAGTTGCGCCATGCGGGCGTGGCCGGCGCCGTCGGGGGCGTGCACCTGCAGCACGCCGCGTGCGGCCAGACCGGCGAGCTGGCCCCGCAGGCGGGCCGGCAGAAAGAACGCGCACTCGGTCAGTACCGCCTCCACCGTGTGCAGCGGCCCGGTTTGGCTGGCCAGCCAAGCGCTGGCGCGGGCATGCAAGGCGTCGTCGCGGTTGAACAGGGCCACCAGCGGGCCGGTGTCTACCAGCATGCCGGCGCCCGCCGTGCTCCCTTTGCCCGCTGAGCCGACAGGGGCCACCATTCAGGCGCCACGAACGCCCTCGCCCACGCCCTCGCCCTTGGCCAGGCGGCGCAGCGCCTGCCGGCGCACGCCCGCCTTGTCGGCGGTGGCGCTGCTGGCAGTGTTGACACCCACGGCGCCGACCAGCCCGGCATCGGCAAAGGCGCGGTAATTGGCGCTGGGCTGGCGTGCGGCCGGCGCCACGGCGGCAGGCTGCGCCAACACCAGGTACTGCGCCAGGGATTCCTGCACCACCAGGGTCTTGCTCAGTCCCCGCTCGGCGCAATGCCGCTCCAGGGCGGCTTGAAGGGCAGCGTCGAGACGAACGGTCAAGGTCATGGTGGAAGCTCGAAAATACAAACGATGCGAGTGTAATACGATTGGTTCGCGACCGCGTCCGGTTCTGAGTCCGGTTCCGGGTCTGTTTCCGGGTCAGGCGCGCAGCGCGGTCAGCACCTCGTCGAGCATCTTCTTGGCATCGCCAAAGAGCATGCGGTTGTTCTCCTTGTAGAACAGCGGGTTGTCCACGCCGGCGTAGCCGCTGGCCATGCTGCGCTTCATCACGATGGAGGTCTTGCTCTTCCACACCTGCAGCACCGGCATGCCGGCGATCGGGCTGGTGGGGTCGTCCTCGGCGGCCGGGTTGACGATGTCGTTGGCGCCGATGACCATGGTCACGTCGGTCTTGGGAAAATCCTCGTTGATCTCGTCCATCTCCAGCACGATGTCGTAGGGCACCTTGGCCTCGGCCAGCAGCACGTTCATGTGGCCCGGCATGCGCCCGGCCACCGGGTGGATGCCGAAGCGCACGGTCACCCCCTTGGCGCGCAGCAGCTTGGTGATCTCGTAGACCGTGTGCTGGGCTTGCGCCACCGCCATGCCGTAGCCCGGCACGATGATCACGCTCTTGGCCTCTTGCAGCAGTTCGGCGGTTTCGGCGGCCAGGATGGGGGCCACCTCGCCCGCCGGTTGCGCCGCCGCGCCGCCGGCAGCCGGCGCCTTGCTGGTGGTGCCAAAACCGCCGGCGATCACGCTGATGAAGTTGCGGTTCATCGCCCGGCACATGATCAGCGACAGGATGGCGCCGGACGAGCCCACCAGCGCCCCCACCACGATGAGCAGGTCGTTGCTGAGCATGAAGCCCGTGGCCGCCGCTGCCCAGCCCGAGTAGCTGTTGAGCATGGACACCACCACCGGCATGTCGGCCCCGCCGATGGCCATCACCATGTGCACGCCGAACAGCAGCGCGATCACCGTCATCACGATCAGCGGCGTCATGCCCGACTGCACATCGTGCGCCTGCACAAAGGCGCCGCCAAACCACAGCACCACCAGCAGGCCCGTCAGATTGAGCCAATGGCGCCCCGGCAGCAGCAGCGGGTTGCCGCCGATCTTGCCCGACAGCTTGCCGAAGGCGACGATCGAGCCCGAGAAAGTGACCGCACCGATCAGGATGCCCAGGTAGATCTCGACCTCGTGGATCGATTTTTCAGCGCTGCTGGCAAACACGGTGGACGTGTCCACGTAGCTGGCAAAGCCCACCAGGCAGGCGGCCAGGCCCACCAGGCTGTGCATCAGTGCCACCAGCTCGGGCATCTGCGTCATCTGCACCTTCTTGGCCGCCAGCAAGCCGATGCCGCCACCCACGGCCAGCGCGCCGATGATCCAGGCATAGCCTGCGGGCGACACACGCGGGCCTAGCACGGTGGCCAGCACGGCGATGGCCATGCCGATCATGCCGAACAGGTTGCCGCGGCGCGCGGTTTCGGGGTTGGCCAGCCCGCCCAGGCTGAGGATGAAAAGGATGGTGGCGCCAATGTAGGCGACGGTGGCAAGGCTTGAAGTCATGTCCGTGTCCTTTTGTTCTTGTTCTTTTTATTTGCGGAACATCGCCAGCATGCGCCGCGTCACCGCGAAGCCGCCGAACATGTTGACGGCGGTGAGCGCCAGTGCGGCCACCGACAGGCCCAGGATCAGCATCGACGGCCGATCGGCCCCGGCCCCGGTGCCTGCCACCAGCGGCGGCGCCACCTGCACCAGCGCGCCAATGGCCACGATGGACGAGATGGCGTTGGTCACGCTCATCAGCGGCGTATGCCGCGAGGGGGTGACGTTCCAAATCACCATGTTGCCGATGAAGCAGGCCAGCACGAAGACGGTGAAGTGCGCCAGGAAGGATGCCGGCGCATACAGCCCCACCAGGCCGAAGACCAGCGCGCCTACGACGAACATCGTCACCAGCGCCTGGGTGGACATCGGCGCACCGGCGCCATGGCCGTGGCCCTTGGCGGCGGGGGCCACTGCGGCGGCCGGTTTGGGTGCGGCCACGGCGGGCAGCTTGGGCGGCGGCGCGGGCCAGGTGACGGCGCCGTCCTTGATGACGGTCAGGCCCCGGATGGCGTCGTCGTCCATGTTGACGTTGATCACCCCGTCCATGCGTCCTTCCGCGTTTTTGCACAGCTCCTCGGTCACGCGCAGCAGGTTGGTCGAATACAGCGTGGACGCCTGCTTGGCCAGGCGGCTGACCAGGTCGGTGTAGCCGATGATGGTCACGCCGTGGCGCACGACGGCCTGGCCGGGCACGGTGAGCTCGCAGTTGCCGCCTTGCTCACCGGCCATGTCCACGATCACGCTGCCGGGCTTCATGCTCATCACCATCTCGGCGGTGATCAGCTTGGGCGCGGGTTTGCCGGGGATCAGCGCGGTGGTGATGATGATGTCGGCCTCTTTGGCCTGTTTGGCATACATCGCCCGCTGCGCGGCCAGGAAGCCTTCGCTCATCACCTTGGCATAACCGCCGCTGCCGCCGCCTTCTTCTTCGTAGTCGACCTTGACGAACTCGCCGCCCAGTGACACCACCTGGTCGGCCACTTCGGCGCGGGTGTCGTTGGCACGCACCACCGCGCCCAGGTTGGCCGCCGTTCCGATGGCCGCCAGGCCGGCCACACCGGCCCCGGCGATGAAGACCTTGGCCGGTTGAATCTTGCCCGCAGCCGTGATCTGGCCGTTGAAGAAGCGGCCGAAGGCATTGGCCGCTTCGATCACCGCCCGGTAGCCGCTGATGCCGGCCATCGAGGTGAGGGCATCCATCTTCTGCGCGCGGCTCAGCTGGCGCGGCAGGCAGTCGATGGCCAGCACGGTGGCCTTGCGCTCGGCCAGCTGCTGCATCAGCTCGGGGTTCTGCGCGGGCCAGACAAAGCTGACCAGCGTGGCGCCCTCGCGCATCAGGCCCACCTCGGCGGGGCTGGGTGCGCGCACCTTGAAGACGATGTCGGCCTGGGCCCACAGATCGGCCGCGTTGGGCAGCACCTGCGCACCGGCGGCGCGGTAGGTGTCGTCGGCAAAGTGGGCAGCGTCACCCGCACCGCTCTCCACCGCCACCGAAAAGCCCAGCTTGATGAGCTTCTCGACCACATCGGGCACGGTGGCCACGCGCTTTTCTTCTGCTGCGGTCTCTTTTGGAACGCCGATGAGCAAAGCCATGAAATCGTCTCCTCACTTGTTGGCGGCGAGCTTACCGGATAACCACCACGGTGCAGCGCGCCACAGGGGTGGTGTCCAGCAAGCGACGGACGAGCGGCAAGGGCGCCACTAACATGGCCAAATGAGCCAAGCGCGCTGGAATCCGAGTGTCACCGTGGCCGCCATCGTCGAGCGCGGTGGCCGCTACCTGCTGGTCGAAGAGCGCACGCCCGAAGGGCTGAAGCTGAACAACCCCGCCGGCCACCTGGACCCCGGTGAATCGCCCGAGCAAGGCGCTGCGCGCGAGTGCCTGGAAGAAACAGCCTGTGCCTTTGTGCCACAGGCCCTGCTGGGGGTGTACCTGGCGCGCTTCGAGCGGCCGGCCACGGCGCAGGCGCCGGCCTAAGACATCACCTACCTGCGCTTTGCCTACACCGGCACGGTGGGCGAGCCCGAGCCTGGGCGTGTGCTGGATGAGCCGATCGAGCGCACGCTGTGGCTGACGCCCGACGAAGTGCGCGCCCAGGCCCACCGCCTGCGCAGCCCGCTGGTGCTGCAATGCATAACCGACCACGCGGCCGGCGTGCGGCATGCGCTGGGGGTGGTGTGGGCCGATGATTCACTGCAACAACCGTGGCGTCTGGCTTGAGGACAACGACAGATGAGTGACGTATTGCAATTCGGCTGCGTCGCCGTTCACCTGGGCGAGAAGTCGGGCAAGTACCCCGACGGCAACCAGGTGCTGGTGCGTGGCGCCGATCTTCGGGTGGCCTTCGACACGCCGCAAGTGGCCAACCGCATCGGCGCCGATTTCGACAACGTCGACCTGGTCATCCTGGGCCATGTGCATGAAGACCACATGGCCGGCCTGCACCGCGTGCCGCAGGCTGCTGTGCAAGTGCACCAGGCCGACCTGGCGGCCGCGCAAAGCTGGGCCGGCCTGTCGGCCCACTACGGCTACCCCGACGACGTGCTGGCCGACATGCGCGGGCGCATCGAGCAGCAGTTCAACTACGCGCCCCGGCCCGACGCCACGGCCTACGCCGACGGCGCCACCTGGGATCTGGGTGGTGGCGTTCACATTCGTGCGCACCATCTGCCGGGCCACACGGCGGGGCACTGCGCCCTGGTGGTGGAAAACGAAGGCCTGGCCTTCATCGGCGACATCGATCTGTCGGGCTTCGGGCCGTACTACGGCGATGCCACGTCCAACCTGGCCGACTTTCGCCGCACCCTGGTGGCGGTGGCGCGGCTGGACGTGCGCACCTGGGTCACCTCGCACCACCGCGCGGTAGTGACCGAGCGCGCCCGCTTCACCGAGCAACTGGCTGCCTTTGCCGCCAAGCTGGACGAGCGCAGCAACCGTCTTCTGAGCCTGCTGGCCCCTGGGCGGCAAACCCTGGCCGAGCTGGTGCGTCAACGCGTGATGTACGCCCCCGACCATGAAGCCCCCTGGATCGACTTTGCCGAGCACCGCTGCATCACCCAGCACCTGGACGAACTGCTGGCCGAAGGCCGGGTGCGGGCGCTGGACGCTCAGACCTTCGCCTTGGCATGAGCTGCGGCCGACGGCAAGCTTGACGCTGCGTCAAGCCGGGTAGGCTTGGCGGCATGCGCATCAGTGAACTTGCCCGCCGTGCCGGTGTTTCGGCCCGCGCCATCCGCCTGTACGAAGCGCGTGGGCTGCTGGCCGCCGAACGCACCGAGGCCGGCTACCGCCAGTTCAGCGAAGCCGATGTCCGGGTGCTCATCTTCATCCGCATGGCCCGCACGCTGGGCCTGTCGCTGGCGCAGATCGACGAGTGGGTGCCAGCCTACCGAAGCGGGCGCCTGCGCTACGGGCAGCTGATCGACGGCCTGCAGCAGCGCCTGGCCGACATCGACTGCGACATCGCCAGTCTGAAGGACCTGCGCCAGCGCACGGCCGACCACATTGACTGGGCCCGGGCACGCCAGGCCGAAGCCCACCAGGCGGCGGCCCGCAAGGACACCGCTCGCCCTGCCAGCCAGTCGCCACCCTGGCCGCAACCCGCATCGCCACGTGCCGCGCCGGCATCCGAGCCCGGCTCCGCCAACCCTGCCTCCGCCAACCCCAAGCGCCGCACCGCCCGATGACCCGAGACCTCACCAACGCTGACCCAGCACCCGCCGGCACACTCGCCGACGTGCCGCCCGGCTGGGCGGCGCACACCCGCCGCAGCCCCCTGACCAATCCCTGGGAGCCGTTGTTCACGCGCCTGCTGCCGGCCGAGGGCGGCCGAGCGCCGGCTGTGGCGCTGGCGCTTCGCGTGGCCGAGCCGCACTGCAACTCCCGCGGCTTTGCCCATGGCGGCCTGGTCAGCGCGCTGGCCGACAACGCCATGGGCCTGTCGGCCGTGGCGGCTGCGCGGGCCGAGGGCACGTCTGAAATCAAAGGCGCTGTCACCGTCAGCCTCAACCTCGATTTCCTCGACAGCGCGCGCATCGGCCAGTGGCTCACCATCGAGCCGGTGGTGCTGCGCCATGGGCGCACCCTGGCCTTCACCGAATGCCATGTGCGGGCCGATGGCCAGCTGGTGGCGCGCGCCAGCGCCACCTTCCGGCTGGGCTGAATCGCCCGGGCTGTGCGTCAGGCGGGCCAGCCGGGGACAATCGGCGCCATGAAACCCGCACGTGTGGTCGTCGGCCTGTCCGGCGGCGTTGATTCGGCCGTCACGGCCTGGCTGCTCAAGCAGCAGGGCCACGAGGTGGTCGGCATCTTCATGAAGAACTGGGAAGACGATGACGACAGCGCGTACTGTTCGTCGAACATCGACTTCGTGGATGCTGCTGCCGTGGCCGACGTGATCGGCATCGAGATCGAGCACGTCAACTTTGCGGCCGACTACAAGGACCGGGTGTTTGCCGAGTTCCTGCGTGAATACGAAGCCGGCCGCACGCCCAACCCCGACGTGCTGTGCAATGCCGAGATCAAGTTCAAGGCCTTCCTCGACCACGCCCTGCGCCTGGGCGCCGACAAGATCGCCACCGGGCACTACGCCCGGGTGCGTGCGGTCCCGACAGGCCTGGGCCGAGCCGCCGCCGGGCCGCCCCAAGGCGGCGAGTGCCCCCTTGGGAGGCAGGAGCGCAACGACGTTGGGGACGTCAGGTTCGAGTTGCTCAAGGGCCTCGATCCGCTGAAGGACCAGAGCTACTTCCTGCACCGCCTGACCCAGGCGCAATTGGCCAAGACCATGTTTCCGGTGGGTGAGCTGCCCAAGACCGAGGTTCGCCGCCTGGCTGCCGAGATCGGCCTGCCCAACGCGAAGAAGAAGGATTCGACCGGCATCTGCTTCATCGGCGAGCGGCCGTTTCGCGAATTTCTCAACCGCTACCTCCGCCAACAGCCCGGCCCCATCGTCGACGACCGGGGCCGACGACTGGGCGAGCACGTGGGCCTGAGTTTCTACACCCTGGGCCAGCGCCAGGGCCTGGGCATCGGCGGGGTCAAGGAGCCGGGCCCACGAGGTGGGACTGGCGGGGCGGCGCGCGGCGCAGGCGATCACGCGCCCTGGTTCGTGGCCCGCAAGGACCTGGCGCGCAATGCCCTGGTGGTGGTGCAGGGGCACGGCCACCCCTGGCTGCTGTCGAGCCGCCTGCAGTTTGACGATGCCAGCTGGGTGGCCGGCCACGCGCCCGCCGACGCGGCGCTGGCCGCCAAGAGCCGCTACCGCCAGGCCGACGCCGCCTGCATGCTGGCGGGGCAGGCGCAGGGCCGCTTCCAGCTCGACTTTGCCGAGCCACAGTGGGCGGTGACGCCGGGCCAATCGGCGGTGCTGTATGACGGCGATATTTGTCTGGGTGGTGGGGTGATCACCGGCGGCTGAGGCAGGCCAGTGGCAGGCCGGTGCCTCAAGTTGCCCGCCGCCCGGGCCGATAGCAAGGCAGACGCCTCGGGCTCTTTTGCCTGAGAGTCTGAGAGCCCTGTTCTGCCCTGGCCGACCGGCCGTGACCCTGCACCCCGCCATGCTGCCCACTCTGCGCCCTTCGCGCCCGGTTCTTGTTGCCACCAAATGCGGGTGGGTGCGCTGGCTCGGGCCCCTGGTGCTGGCCAACGGCCTGGCCGGGCCGGCGCTGGCCGCAACGGTTGACGTGCTGGTTCAAGACGGTGCGGGCAAGGCCCTGCCCGGCGCGGTGGTCTTTCTGGAATCGAAGGAGGCCCGTGCCGCCAGCCGCCCTGCGGCGGGCGTCGACATCGTTCAGTCGGCCCGGCAGTTTCAGCCGCTGGTGACCGTGGTGCCGGTGGGCACGGCGGTGAATTTTCCCAACCGTGACACGGTTCGCCACCACGTCTACTCGTTCTCGCCGGTGAAAAAGTTCGAGATCAAGTTGTACGTGGGTACGCCCACCGCGCCTGTGGTCTTCGACCAGCCCGGCATCGCCGCACTGGGCTGCAACATCCACGACACCATGGCCGCCTGGGTGGTGGTGGTCGAGACGCCGTACCACGCCCTGACCGGTGCCGATGGTCGCGCCCGGCTGGCTCAGGTGCCGGTGGGCAGCTACCGCCTGCGCGCTTGGCATCCGGCCTTGCCCCCGGGCGCACCGGCGCACGACCAGGCCTTGCAACTGGCCGCCGCCAACCTGGCGCTGACTGTGCCGATGCTGGGGGTGCAGCCATGAAGACCGGTGCCAAGGCCGTCGGCTCGGTCTGGCAACGCCTGCAGATGCGGCCGTTGCGCCTGTCCGGCCGCATCGTCCTGGCGTCGTTGGCCCTGCTGCTGATCGTGCAACTGGCAGGCTTTGCCGTCATCCGCCAGAGCATCGACCACAACGCCCGCACCCAGCTGTCCGATCGCCTGGCCCTGGCCGAGAGGGTCTGGGCGCGCCTGCTCGACCAGCGCGCAGCCAAGCTGCACCAAGGTGCCGCTGTCCTGGCGGCCGACTACGGTATCCGCGAAGCCGTGGGCTCGCAGGACATGGGCACCGTGCGCTCGGCCCTGGGCAACCACGCCGGCCGCATTGGCGCCACCCTGGCCGCCCTGCTGGATACGCGCATGGGCGTTCAGGCCCTGGGCGAAGGGGCCGACACCCGGCTGGCGCCCGCGCTGGCCACGCTGGCGCCGCAACTGGCCCTGCACCCGGGCACGGGGACCGTCGCCCTGGTGGGTGGCACGCCCTACCAGTTTGTGATGGTGCCCATGCGCGCACCGGCCCTCATCGGCTGGGTGGTGATGGGCTTTCCGCTGGACCAGGCGCTGATCGACGACATGCATGGGGTCTCTGGCGTTCAGGCCACCTTGGTGGCGCAGCCCATGCTGGGCCGGCCCACCGTGCTGGTGAGCAGCCTGCGGCCCGGCGCCGATGCGCTGCCTCTGGGTGAAGCGCTGGCCGATGGCGACTTCATCCTGAACGGCGAACCCTACCTGGTGCACACCTCATCGGTGGCCAGTGGCAGCGAGGGCCGCATCACCTTGCGTGTGGCCGGCTCGGTGGCGGCGGCGGTGGCGCCGTTTCGTGCGTTGCAGTGGCTGCTGGCAGGCATCACCGTATTGGGTGTGGTGCTGTTCGGCGTGGGCAGTGTCTGGGCGGCGCGCCGGGTGACGCAACCGCTGCGTTGGCTGGTGCGTGCCACCGAGCGCCTGAGCCAGGGCCGCTACGACGAGCCGGTGGACAACACCGACCGGAGCGATGAGATCGGCGACCTGGCGCGGGCCTTCGACCACATGCGCATCAACGTGGCGGCGCACCAGCAGCAGATCCGCGACCTGGCCTACCGTGACCGCCTGACCGGGCTGCCCAACCGCCTGCAGTTCCGCGACGAGGTGCTGCAGGCCATCGCCCGGGCACAAGCGGCGGCCGTGCCTGGCCCCCTGGCCGTGCTGATGCTCGACCTCGACCGCTTCAAGCATGTCAACGATGTGCTGGGCTATGCCTCGGGCGACCGCCTGCTCGAAGGTGTGGCCCAGCGCCTGCAGCAGGTGGTGCGCGACGGGGATACCGTGGCCCGCCTGGGAGGCGATGAATTTGCCCTCTTGATGCCGGGCGCGGATGTGGACCTGGCCCGCCAGGTGGCCGATCGCATCACGGCGGCCTTTGAACTACCGCTGCTGCTGGATGACCAGACCGTGGACCTGAGCGCCGGCCTGGGCATAGCCGCCTGGCCTGAGCATGCCAGCGATGCCGACAACCTGCTCAGCCGGGCCGAGGTGGCGATGTACGCCGCCAAGCGCCGCACTGCTGGCGCCCAGGTCTACGACCCGGCGGTGGACACCGCCAGCGCCGCCAACCTGTCGCTGCTGAGCGAGTTGCGCCGGGCGGTGGAAGGCAACGAACTTCGCCTGTACCTGCAACCCAAGATCGACATCATCACCGGTGCGGTGAGCGGGGCCGAGGGTCTGGTTCGCTGGCAGCACCCGTCGCGCGGCCTGGTGCCACCGATGGATTTCATCCCCTTTGCGGAGCAGACCGGCTTCATCCGGCAACTGACACTGTGGGTCTTCGAGCAGGCAGCGGCCGAGCAGATTGCACTGGCCCTGCTGGGCGTGCGCCGCGTGTCGGTCAACCTGTCCACCCGCGACCTGATGGACCTGGAGTTGCCCGACAAGCTCGATGCCATCCTTCGCCGCCACCGGGCGGTCGCCGACGGGTTTTGCCTGGAGATCACCGAGAGCGCCATCATGGACGACCCCCAGCGTGCCGAGGCCACCCTCAACCGCCTGTCCGAGCGCGGCTACAAGTTGTCGATCGACGACTTCGGCACCGGCTACTCGTCCTTGGCCTACCTGAAGCGGCTCCCGGTCAACGAACTGAAGATCGACAAGAGCTTCGTGATGTCGATGGAGACGGATGAGGGCGATGCCAAGATCGTGCGCTCGACCATCGACCTGGCCCACAACCTGGGCCTCAGCGTGGTGGCCGAAGGCGTCGAGAACGCCAAGGTCTGGGACGCGCTGCGTCTGCTCGAGTGCGACGAGGCCCAGGGTTACCACATGGGCAAGCCGATGCCGGCGGCCGACTTCCCGGGCTGGTCGTCGGCCTGGCTGACGAAGAACCGGCCGCGCACCGCGCAGCACTCGGCCCTCATGCTGCACTGAGACGATTGGGGCATCATCGACATCCCCCCACCGGGATGCCCATCGATGTACCTGCCCGCC
>JANOAQ010000142.1:0-2365 GCA_031411195.1 Burkholderiaceae bacterium
CTGCCACACACACTCCTGGAGGCCAGCGGGCCAAACCAGGCAAAAGCCGTGGAGCCGGCTCTGCCAGCAGGTCTTTGCCGGTTCGGTGTCGGTTTCTCTCGACCAGAATGCATTCCATCCACATGACGTTGGCAGTGTTTCAGGATTGAACACATCCCGGCGCAATGGCCTGTGAAGCTATCGTTGAAGCGCCAAAACACCCAAAATCACGGCAGACAGGTCGGGCTTGGCCCGCAGCCAAGGCTGGTGGTTCGGCTTGCGGGTGGTGGCATGGCGATCGCTTTCGCTGCCGCCGAACCTGTATCGACAACAAACGGAGACCTTTCGGTGATCAAGCAATTCAATCCATCTGGCCGCAAGCGCTGGCATCGCTGGCAACGGGCGGGCGTGGTCGTGATGGCGCTGGCCGGCCAAGTCGTCTGGGCCAGCGACGACGTGACGGCCCAGACCGTCGATACCAAAAACCTGCCGCCTCTGGGCGAGGCCTGGAAGGCCGAGAACCCCTACCGCAAGAACGCGGTGGCCATCAAGGTGGGCACCTCGGCCTACAACCAGAATTGCGCACGTTGCCATGGCCTGGACGCCATCTCGAGCGGGATCGCGCCCGATCTGCGCCGGCTGGACAACGACTGCGCCACCCTGAAGGACACCAAAAAGAGGGCCGCCTGCGTGAAAGAGATCGATGAGTCCTATGTCTCCAGCGTGCGCAGGGGCAAGGTGCGCAACGGCGCCGTCTACATGCCGCCGTTCGAAGGCATCCTCAACCAGGAAGCCACCTGGGCCATCAAGGCTTACCTGGAAACCCGTCGCGAAAAGCCATTGTGAGTCGTCGTCACCTCTAGAGAAGGCGATGCGGGGGGCCAGTCATGCGTTGCTGATCGCGCGCACTTCCTCGATGGCGGTCAGGCCGGCCAGCACCTTGTGGATGCCGTCCTGGCGCAAGGTGCGCATGCCTTCGCTCATGGCCACGCGCTGCAGCACCTCGGCGCGGGCGCTGGTCTGGATCTGGTGACGAAGCTCGCGGCTGACCACCAGCAACTCGTGCAGGCCCACGCGCCCGGCAAAGCCGATGTTGTCGCAGCGCGGGCAGCCCGGGGCATGGTGGTGCAGCAAGGTGCCATCGACCGCATAGCGGTTGGTCCAGTCATTGAGCAGGCTCTCGCGACTCGGCCGCTGCTCAGGGTCGGGATAGGAGTACAGGTACTCGTCCACCAGTGCCTGCAGGTCTTCCACGCTCGCCGGGCGCGTGGTGGCGCAGTGCTTGCACAGGCGGCGAACCAGCCGCTGCGCCAGCACGGCCAGCAGGCTGTCGGCAAAGCTGAAAGGGTCCATGCCCATGTCGAGCAGGCGGGTGACGGTCTCGGGCGCGCTGTTGGTGTGCAGCGTGCTCATCACCATGTGGCCGGTCAGGCTGGCTTCGATCGCCATGTGGGCGGTTTCGGCATCGCGGATTTCACCCACCATCACCACATCGGGATCGGCCCGCAAGAAGGCGCGCAGGGCCTTGGCGAAGGTCCAGTCGATCTTGGGGTTGACCTGCACCTGGCGCAGCCCGGCCTGGGTGATCTCAACCGGGTCTTCGGCCGTCCAGATCTTGCGCTCGGGCGTGTTGATGTGGCCCAGCGCGGCATGCAAGGTGGTGGTTTTGCCGCTGCCCGTTGGGCCCACGCACAGCACCATGCCGTAGGGGCGCTCGATGGCGGTCTTGAGCTTGGCCAGGGTGTCGGGCTGCATGCCCATGCCTTCGAGCGGCAGGGTCTTGGCCGATGCCAGCAGGCGCATCACCACGTCTTCCAGGCCATTGGCGGTGGGGATGGTGGCCACCCGCAGTTCGAGCCGCTGGCCCTGCATCCAGCGGCCGAAGTTGATCTTGCCGTCCTGCGGCTTGCGGCGCTCGGAGATGTCCAGATCGCACATGATCTTGAGCCGCGCCACCAGCGCGCTGCGGTAGGTGGGCGGCAGCTCGATGTAGGGCTTGAGCACGCCATCGCGGCGAAAGCGCACCTTCACCTTCTGCGCGCCGGGCTGGCATTCGATGTGGATGTCGGACACGCCCTGCTGCTTGGCTTCCAGGATCATGGTGTTGATCAGGCGCACCAGCGAGTTGTCGCTCTGCTCGATCGGGGTCTCGTCGGCGGCCTCGCCCGGCGACTGCTGAAGCTCCAGGTTGGCCAGCAGCTTGTTGGTGCTGTCGGGGTTGTCCCCGTCCAGATTCAGCGACAGACTCAATTCGGGGGACGGCTCGATGCCGTCCTTGCCCAGGCGCAGGTAGACCCGCTCGTCGGCCGGTGTCACCGAGCCGGCCCGCGCCAGCACCGGCAGCACCTTGCACTGGGCCGCGAACTCGATGTCATCGAGCACCTTG
>JANOAQ010000143.1:0-8060 GCA_031411195.1 Burkholderiaceae bacterium
GCCGCGTTCGGCCAGGTAGCGCTGGGCGGTGGCCAGATCGGGCTTTTCAACAAACTGCGCCACGGCGGGCACGGCGCCGCTGCCGGCCTGGGTGCGGATGTAGCCGTAGCCGGTTTCAGGCCGGTCGGGCGTGATGCCCAGGATGACGATGGCACCACCGGCGGCCGCGTGCACGGCCTGGCGCACGGCGCTGGTGAAGGCGGCTTCGTCGGCCACGGTCTGGTCGGCCGAGGTGATCACCAGCACCGGGTCGGCGCCGCCTTCCAGCGCGGCCAGCGCAGCCAGGGTGACGGCCGGCGCGGTGTTGCGGCCGATGGGCTCCAGCAGCGCGGCGGCGGGCTCGACCTGCAGCTCACGCAGTTGGTCGAGCACCAGGAAGCGGTGGTCTTCATTGCCCACGATGGTGGGATCGGCCACGCGGATGTCGGCTGTGGCCAGGCCTTGCAGGCGCGCCACGGCATGCTGAAACAGGCTGCGGTGGTCGTCGGGGTTGCCCGACAACACCAGAAACTGCTTGGGGTAACCGGCGCGCGACAAGGGCCAAAGCCGGGTGCCGGAACCACCGGCCATGATGACGGGTTGAACGAGCATGCTCATGCTGCAAATCCTTGGGGGTTCAGTGATTGCCAGCGCCAGCTGTCGGCGCACATGCGGTCAAGATCGTGCCGGGCCTGCCAGCCCAGGGTCTGGCGGGCCAGGGCCGGGTCGGCATAACAGGCCGCCACGTCACCGGGTCGGCGCGCCACCACTTCGCAGGGTACCGGCCGGCCGCTGGCCTTGGCGTAGGCGGCCACCAGCTCCAGCACGCTGTAGCCCCGGCCCGTGCCCAGGTTGACGGTGAGCGAGCCGGGCTGGTCCAGCAAACGGCGCACTGCAGCGACATGGCCTTCGGCCAGGTCACTGACGTGGATGTAGTCGCGCACGCCGGTGCCGTCGGGCGTGGGGTAGTCATTGCCAAAAACGCTGAGGTGCTGGCGCCGGCCCACGGCCACCTGGGCCACGTAGGGCATCAGGTTGTTGGGCGTGCCGCGTGGGTCTTCACCGATCAGGCCGCTCTCGTGGGCACCCACCGGGTTGAAGTAGCGCAGGCAGGCGGTTTGCCACTGGGCATCGGCCGCGCCCAGGTCGCGCAAGATGGCCTCGCCCATCAACTTGGTCTGGCCGTAAGGGTTGGTGGCGCTGAGTGCGCTGTCTTCGGTGATGGGCAGGCGCTGCGGATCGCCATACACCGTGGCGCTGCTGCTGAACACCATGCGCCGGCAGCCGGCGGCGCGCATCACCTCGCAGGTGTTGACCAGGCCACCGAGGTTGTTGCGGTAATAGGCCAGCGGCTGGGCCGTGGATTCGCCCACCGCCTTGAAGGCTGCAAAGTGCACCACCGCGTCGATCGCATGGCGGCCAAAGATGCCGGCCATCGCGCTGGCATCGCACACGCTGGCACGCTCGAACACCGGCGCCTGGCCGCTCAGGCGCTGCAGGCGGTTAAGCACCTCGGGCGCGCTGTTCGAAAAATCATCGACCCCCACCACCTGCAAGCCGGCAGCCTGCAGGGCCAGCCAGGTGTGGGACGCGATGTAGCCGGTGGCGCCGGTCAGCAAGATGGTGGGCATGGCGTTGCGGCAGCGGTTTATTGAAGGACGAACTGCCCATAGCAGGACAGGCCGTGGCCACTGAGGGGCACCGACAATTGCAGATTGCTGGCCGTGCGGCGCTCGGCGGTGACATCACAGCCCACCTGGATGGCGCGCGTGGGCAGCCAGCGTGCACCCAGCGCCAGTTGGGTGGTGTTGTCGCTGCCCAGGCGCTGCAGGGGGGTCTGCCCCGGCAGGATGACGGTGTTGGTGAGCGTGCGGTGGGTGTAGGTGAGACCGGCAGTCAGGCTGATCTTGCCGCTGAAGTCAAAGGCGCCTCGGCTGCTGAGCGCCGTGCTGGTGCGGCCGTAGTCTGAAACACCGGTGCCGAAGATGCCCAGGTTCACCGCATCCGAGCTTTGGCCTGTGTCGCGTGTGGCCTGGGTGGTGAGCTTGAGCTTGCCCGTGGCCTGCCAGACCCACGACGCCGAGCCGGTGAGGCCTGAAAAATCACTGCCGGTATCGCGCTGGTAGCGCGTTCGGGTCGGGCTGATGCGGGCGATGACCTGGCTCAGGCCGCTGGGCTGCCAGTAGGCGGTGAAGTCGATGTCCTGGCGGTTCAGGCGGTCGGATTCGAAGGTGTCGACACCCACCTGACGAAAACGAGGGTAGGTGGCCTGGGTGGCGCGCAACGCAGCGCCCAGATGCAGGCTGCTACTGGGCCGCCAGCGCAGGCCCAGCGAGCCCATGTTCTGCCGGTATTCGCTGGCGTCGTACTCGGCGGCCGAGTAGGCGCGCTCGCGCCGGCCCAGAGTGGCTTCCAGGCTGTACAGGCCCACCAGGCCCAGGCGCACCTTGCCGTCGAGCGAGAGCGTGCGCTGCACGTTCTTCTTGGTTTCAATGTTGCCGCTGATGTTGCGGCTGTTGAACTGCGCCAGGTTCTGATCGGCTGCCAGGCTGAGCGTGCCCGACAGCTTGTTCACGGTTTCCCAATCAACGGCGAGATTGAGCCCATAGGAATCGTTGTCGAGCGAGCGGTTGTTGCTGTAGCGGTTGGCCCGCAGATTGCCGCTGCCGTACACACGCTGGCGGCCGATGGTCTGGTCAACACCTGCCACCAGCGACGTGCCCGACACGGTGTCGGAACGGCTCAGGCCATTGGGCAGGGCCTGGTTGTCGCCCAGGCGGTACAGGTTGGACTCGTAGCCCAGGGACTGCGCGACGCCCAGGTAGTAGGGGCTGCTCTGGGCCCAGGCCGGGCCGGCGATCAGCGCACTGGTCAACAAGGCCGCGCGCAGGCGCAGGCTGAGATTCGTCATGGGCAGTCTTTCTGTAGCGCGTTGCGGGTGGCCCGTGGTGCGTGGCCCGTGGTGCGTGGTGCGTGGTGCGGCGGGCGGGCGGGCGTGTGGTTTAAATGGGCGATCAATAGGCCTTGGCGTCGGCCAGCACAGATTTGACCGTGCGCAGGATGATCACCAGATCAAGGCCCAGGGACCAGTTGCGCAGGTACTCCAGGTCGTACTCGACCCGGGCCTGCATCTTCTCGAGGGTTTCGGTTTCACCGCGGTGCCCGTTGACCTGGGCCCAGCCGGTGATGCCGGGCTTGACCTTGTGCCGCACCATGTAGGCCTTGATCAGCTGGCGGTACATCTCGTTGTGCGCAACGGCATGCGGACGCGGGCCGACGATGCTCATCCGCCCCTGCAGCACATTGATGAACTGTGGCAGCTCGTCCAGCGAGGTCTTGCGGATGAAGGCACCAAACGCGGTGACGCGGGCATCGCCCTTGGTGGCCTGCTTGACGACTTCACCATTGTCCATGGAGGTCATCGAGCGAAATTTGTACACCACGATCTCTTCACCATCCAGACCGTTGCGGCGTTGGCGAAAGATCACCGGCCCGGGTGAGCTGAGCTTGACACCGATGGCCACTGCCGCCATCACCGGTGCCACCAGCATCAGGATCAGCAGCGACAGCACGACATCGCTCAGGCGCTTGATCATGCGGTTGGTGCCGGTAAACGGCGTCTCGCAGATGCCGACCACGGGCACGCCGCTCATGTCTTGCAGGCGGCCCTGGATGATGCTGATGCCGAACACATCGGGCACGAAAAACAGCGAAGCGGTGGTTTCCTGCAGGCGCTCGAGCAAATCGATGATGCGCGGTTGCGAGCCCAGCGGCAGGGTGATGAAGACCTCTTTCACGCCGTGGCTGCGGATGAAGGCGGCGGCATCGGCCAGGCTGCCCAGCCGCAGGTCGGCGGTGTCCGGGTGCAGCCGGTCACCGAGGCGATCGTCGAAATAGCCCATGAACTGGACACCCTGCGCCGGGCTGCCGCTCAGCGCCCGGGCCACCTTCACGCCGAGCCCACTGGCGCCGATCACGACGGCGCCTCGGCGTTTGGCTGGATCGACGGTCTGGTGGCGCAGTGCCATGAAACCCAGCCGCACCGCGATCAATTGCAGCAAGGGTGTGATGACAGCCCAGGCCAGGATGGCCTCGCGGTCGAACAGCTCCAGGCTGCGCGTGCCATAACCGAAGCCCGCCAGGATGGCCAGCAACGTGAGCCATGAACCGAGGATGCCCACTGCGGCCGAGCTGAGGCGGTCACGAAAGCGGTTGATGCCGGGCCAGGTGAGGGCCACCACCAAAAAGCACAGGGTCAGGTCGGCGCGGCCGATGGATTCGTCCTGCCAGCGCATGGCCGCCACATAGACGAGCACGGTGATCGCCGGCTCCAGAATGGTGGCGATGAACGCTGTGATCGACTGAGGCGCGCTGTTGAAGTTGCGGGTGCTGCGGTTCTCGAACATCAGAGACAAGGTTTCGTGGGCGGCGGGTGACCGCAGGCAAGTGCCCAGGCCGCGCCTCGGTGCCGCCGAGGCCATTCATTCTCGTTGAATTTCATGGCTGTTCTAAGGCTGCAAGGGCGCCGTTGGCGGTGCCTTGCCTACAATCTCCCTAATGTTGCAGAACCTCAATGCGCTGCTGGCGCCCGCCCTGATGGACCGGCTGGTGCTGGTCGTCAACCATGTGATCTCGGCCGAGCCGCAAGCCGTGCAGCGGCTGTTGCCACACCGCGGCCGCGTGCTTCGGCTCGATCTTTTGCAACTGCCCCGGCTTCTGCCCTCGCCGCCGCCATTGGCGTTTGTCATCACGCCTGCGGGCCTGGTGGAGTGGTGCGCTGATCCGGTGGACGCCGACCTGCGCGTGCGGCTGGAGGCGGCCAATCCCGCCGCCTTGGCCTTGCAGGCCATGACGGGCCAGATGCCTGCGGTGGTCATCGAGGGCGACGCGCAACTGGCCACCGATGTCGATTGGCTGCTCAAGAACCTGCGCTGGGACGTGGCCGACGACCTGCAGCGCCTGTTCGGCCCTGCGGTGGCCCATGAGCTGCACCGCCTGGGGTCCAGCCTGTCCAAGGCCTTGCGCAGTGGCCTGCAGGGCGCTGGCTCGGCCGCTGGCCGGTTTCGTGGCCGCTGAGCGGCCGGCGCGCTTGATCAGCAGTACGACAAGGCAGGCATGGGTCACTTTCTCCGGCTGATCTACATCGGCCTCACGGTCTTGCGCTTCGGTCTGGACGAGGTGGCGTTGTCGCGCTTTCGCCAGGGCTGGGTTCGGGCCCTGGTGCGGGTGGCCACCATTGGCCGCCGCCACCGGCTGGACGCCCCGCGTGGTGCGCGCCTGCGCATGGCCCTTGAAAAGCTGGGCCCCATCTTCGTCAAATTCGGCCAGGTGCTGAGCACCCGGCGCGACCTGCTGCCGCTGGACGTGGCCGACGAACTGGCCCGTCTGCAAGACCGCGTGCCGCCGTTTCCCGGCACCCAGGCCGTGGCGCTGATCGAAAAAGCCTTTGGCAAGCGGCTCGACGAGCTGTTCGAACACTTCGACACCACACCGGTGGCCAGTGCCTCGATTGCCCAGGTTCACTTCGCAACCCTCAAGCGTGAGGGCGGTGGTGGCCGCGAAGTGGCGGTGAAGGTGTTGCGCCCGGGCATGCTGGAGGTGATAGAGCACGATCTGACGCTGCTGCACACCCTGGCCCGGGTGGTGGAGTGGGCCTGGGCCGACGGCAAACGGCTCAAGCCGCGTGAGGTGGTGGCCGAGTTCGATGTCTATCTGCACGATGAGCTCGACCTGGTGCGCGAGGCCGCCAATTCGGCCCAGTTGCGCCGCAACATGCAGGGCCTGGAGCTGGTGCTGGTTCCCGAAATGGTGTGGGAGCTGTGCACCTCCAGCGTGCTGGTGATGGAGCGCATGGACGGCGTGCCCATCAGCCAGATCCAGCGCCTGAAGGATGCGGGCGTCGACATCCCCAAACTGGCGCGCGATGGTGTCACCATCTTCTTCACCCAGGTCTTTCGCGACGGGTTTTTTCATGCCGACATGCACCCCGGCAACATCCAGGTGAGCCTCGCGCCGCGCACCTTCGGCCGCTACATCGCGCTCGATTTCGGCATTGTCGGCACCCTCACCGACTGGGACAAAGAGTACCTGGCACAGAACTTCCTGGCCTTCTTCCGGCGTGACTACAAGCGGGTGGCCGAGCTGCATGTTGAAAGTGGCTGGGTGCCAGCCGATACCCGGGTGGACGCGCTGGAGTCGGCCATCCGCGCCGTGTGTGAGCCGCACTTCGACCGGCCGCTCAAAGACATCTCGCTGGGGCAGGTGCTGATGCGCCTGTTCCAGACCTCGCGCCGGTTCAATGTCGAGATCCAGCCGCAACTGGTGTTGCTGCAGAAGACCCTGCTCAACATCGAGGGCCTGGGCCGCCAGCTCGACCCGGAGCTCGACCTGTGGGCCACCGCCAAACCCTTCCTCGAAACCTGGATGCACAAGCAGGTGGGCTGGCAGGGCCTGGTCGAGCGGGTCAAGAACGAGGCCCCGCGCTACGCCCAGTTGCTGCCCGAACTGCCACGCCTGGTGCACCAGGCCTTGCGGCGCGGTCGGGACTCCGACCCTGCCACCCTGGCCCTGCTGATGGAGCAGCGGCGTACCAACCGCCTGTTGCAGGCATTGTTGTATGGCGCCGTCGGCTTTGTGGGCGGCGTGCTGGCCATGCAGATGTTCCTGCACTGGCGCGCACTCTGAGTTTCATGAGATTGAGGCCACCACCATGCTGCTGACCCTGGTCATCCTGTACCTGCTTGTAACCATCGCCATCGGCCTGTGGGCCGCCAGGCGGGTGAAGAACACCGCCGACTTCGCCATCGCCGGACGCCATCTGCCGATGGTGATGATCATCACCACCACCTTTGCCACCTGGTTCGGCTCGGAGACGGTGCTGGGCATCCCGGCCAAGTTTGTGCAGGGCGGCTTGAACGGCGTGGTTGAAGACCCGTTTGGGGCCGGCACCTGCCTGATCCTGGTGGGCCTGTTCTTCGCCGGCAAGCTCTACAAGATGACGCTGCTGACCATCAGCGACTACTACCGCGAGCGTTATGGCCGCGCGGTGGAGGTGGTGTGCTCGCTCATCATCATCCTCAGCTACCTGGGCTGGGTGTCCGCACAGGTGACTGCGCTGGGCCTGGTGTTCAACCTGCTGTCGGCCGGGGCCATCAGTGTGCCGGTGGGCATGGTGCTGGGCACGGCCTCGATCCTGGCCTACACCCTGTTTGGCGGCATGTGGTCGGTGGCCGTCACCGATTTCATCCAGATGATCATCCTGGTGGTGGGTCTGGCCATCATCGCGGTGTATGCCGGCAACCTGGCCGGCGGCGCCGACAAGGTGATGGCCTTGGCCGCCAGCAAGGACTTGTTCAAGTTTCTGCCCGAGCCTGGCTTCAAGGAGATCGCGTTTTTCATCGCTGCGGCCATGACCATGATGCTGGGATCCATCCCGCAGCAGGACGTGTTTCAGCGCGTGATGTCGGCCAAGGACGAAAACGCCGCCACCAAGGGCCCGGTGATCGGCGGCATCTGCTACATCCTGTTTGCTTTCGTGCCGATGTTTCTGGTGGTCAGTGCCCTGATCATCATGCCCGAGACAGCGGAAGGCCTGATCAAGGACGATCCTCAGAAGGTGATCCCCACGTTGGTGATGACCAAGATGCCCTTCATCATGCAGGTGCTCTTTTTCGGGGCCTTGCTTTCAGCGCTCAAGAGCACCGCGTCGGCCACCTTGCTCGCGCCCAGCGTCACCTTCGTCGAGAACATCTGGCGCCAGTTCTACCCTCGGGTGAACGATCAGCAAGAGCTGCGCACCATGCGAATTGCGGTGCTGGTGTTCAGCGTCTGTGTGTGCGCCTACGCCATCGCCTCTCAGGGCACGCCCATCTATGAAATGGTTTCGGGCGCCTACCAGGTCACCTTGGTGGGGGCGTTCGTGCCACTGGTGGCCGGTTTGTACTGGCCGCGCGCCACCACCCAAGGGGCGGTCTTGTCCATTGTGCTGGGCATCCTGACCTGGGTGCTGCTGCTGGCCACGCCGGCCGGTGAGGCCTTTCCGGCGCAATTGGGCGGCTTTCTGGCGGCGGTGGTGGGCATGC
>JANOAQ010000144.1:0-5654 GCA_031411195.1 Burkholderiaceae bacterium
CAGCCTGGTGGACGTGGCCAGCCGCCACACCGAGACGGTGATGCCCGGCTTCACCCACCTGCAGGTGGCGCAGCCGGTGAGCTTTGCCCACCACCTGCTGGCTTATGTGGAGATGTTTGCGCGCGATGCCGAGCGCCTGGCTGATGTGCGCAAGCGCTGCAACCGCCTGCCGCTGGGCGCCGCCGCCCTGGCCGGCACCAGCTACCCGCTGGACCGGGAATCGGTGGCCGCCGAGCTGGGCTTCGACGGTGTGTGCGAAAACAGCCTGGATGCGGTGAGCGACCGCGACTTCGCGATGGAGTTTTTGGCCTTTGCCAGCATCACCATGGTGCATGTCAGCCGCATGGCCGAAGAGCTGGTGCTGTGGATGAGCCAGAACTTCGGCTTCATCGACCTGGCCGACCGCTACTGCACCGGCTCGTCGATCATGCCGCAGAAGCGCAACCCCGACGTGGCCGAGCTGGCACGGGGCAAGAGCGGCCGCGTGATCGGCCACCTGGTGGGCCTGATCACCCTGATGAAAGGCCAGCCCCTGGCCTACAACAAGGACAACCAGGAAGACAAGGAACCACTGTTCGACACCGTCGACACGCTGGCCGGCACTTTGCGCATCCTGGCCGAGATGGTGGCCGGTATCGTCGTCAAGGCGCCGGCCATGGAGGCCGCCGCCCGGCGCGGTTATGCCACCGCCACCGACCTGGCCGATTACCTGGTCAAGAAGGGCCTGCCCTTTCGCGATGCACACGAGGTGGTGGCCCACGCCGTCAAGCTGGGCCTGCGCAAGGGCGTGGACCTGGCCGACCTGTCGCTGGACGAGCTCAAGGCCCTGCATCCCCTGGTGGGTGACGACGCGCCCGGCGTGCTCACCTTGCGTGGCTCGCTCGACGCCCGCAATGTGCGCGGCGGCACCGCGCCCCGGCAGGCCCTGGCCCAGATCGAACGGCACCGGGCACGCTTGGGCTGACGACTCCGTGAATTGAGCTTTCCCGACAAGCAGACGGGCCGGTTTTAGGGCGCTTATCCAGCCATTGAATGCCCCCACCCCATGAAACGATGTGCACACACATCATTGGGGAATACCGGTGTTCGGATTTGCACGCGGGTCACTGTTGCCGGGCTGGATCGGATGCGCACCTTCGGGTGAGCACACGGCTTTGGCACTGGTGCAGCGTCTGGCCGACGGCAAGCCGGCCGTGCGCTGGACGGCCCACGAGGCCTGGAGCGCCCCTGGCCCGGCGCTGCGCCAATTGCGCCGCAGCCGACAGCTGAACCGCCACCGCTGCGTGGCCCTGCTGCAGCGCCACCAATACCAATGCATCACCATGGATGCGCCGGCCGACGTGCCGCGCGCCGACTGGGCCGCCGCCGTTCGCTGGCGCCTGAAGGACACCGTCGACTACCCGGTGGACACCGCTGCGGTGGACGTTCTGGCCGTGCCCGAAGGCTCCAGCTACCGCGCCCAGGCGCAACTGATCGCTGTAACCGCCTCCGAAGCCCAGGTACGCCCGCTCATCGAGCTGGGGGCCGACGCCGGAACACCATGGCAGGCGGTCGACATTGCCGAGACAGCGCTGCGCAACCTCAGCGCCCTGGTCGAGCCGAAGGACCGCGCCCAGGCCCTGTTGCATTGCCAGGCCAGGCACGCCACGCTGGTGGTGACCTTTGGCGGCGAGTTGCTGTCATCGCGCCAGATGGAACTGGCCCTGGCCCTGCCGGACGACGCCGACGACGCCCTGCGGACCCAGGCCTACGACCAGGCCGGCCTGGAGTTGCAGCGCACGCTCGATGGCATCGAGCGCGCCTTCGGTCAGGTCACCCTGGCGCGGCTGCTGATCACGCCCATGCCGGGTGTGCAGCGGCTGTGCGACCACCTGGCGCCACTGCTCTATGTGCCGGTTGCCCCACTGGTGCTCGACGAAGTGCTGGACCTCACCGCCGTGCCCGAACTGCTGGCCGATCCCGCCTTGTTCAACCGCCAACTGTGCGCCATCGGCGCCGCCTTGCGGGAGGGTTGAGATGGGCCAGCAACTCAACCTGCTCGATCCACGCTTCCTGCCCCAATCGCTGCGTTTCTCGGCGCGCCAGGGCCTGACCGTCTCGGCTTTGGTGCTGGTGCTGGCCATGGCCGGTGCCCAGACGCTGCGCTGGGGTGCTGCCAATGCAGATACCCATCGGGGCCAGGCCGAAGCCGCGCTGACGACCTTGCGCAGTCAGGCGGCCACCTCAGCCAGTGCGGCCGCATCGGCCACGGGCGGTGAACTGGCCCAGTTGCAACAACTCGAGGCGGCCCAGCGCCGGGTGCGGGCGGCTTTGGACGCCGGTGCCGCAGGCACCCGGGAAGGGCATGCCGACTACCTGACCGCACTGGCGCGCCAGGCCCCGGGCAGCCTCTGGATCACGGGTTTCTCTGTTTCTGACGATGGCAGCGCCATCGACCTGGAAGGGCGAATGACCGACACCCCTGTGCTGGCGGACTACCTGCGCCGGCTCGACGCCGAACCGCGCTTCAAGGGCCGGCCGTTCGCCCAACTGAGCCTGCGCGGCGCCGACACCAACGGCGCGGCCTTGCCCTACACCGAATTCGCGCTGCGCTCCACGGCAGTCAACGCGGGCAAGCCATGAAATCACTCTCGGCCCTGCTGACAGGCGCTGGCGCGGCATCGGCCCTGCCCCTGCGCGAGCGTCTGCAACCTGCCGCACTGGCAGCCCGTGCGCGCGCACTGGCGCGTCAGTTCGACCAGCGCAAACCGCGTGAGCGCCTGCTGCTGTGTGCAGCCCTGGTCGCAGTGACCTACATGCTGGCCGATGCCTTGTGGCTGGGCTCGGCCATGACCGCGTTCCGCACGGCCCGCCAGGCCAACGCCGGCGCACAGCTTGCCCTGGCGACACAACAGCAGCAGCTTGAAGAAGCGCGCCAGCAAAGTGCATTGCAGGCTCAACGCCAACAGGCCGAACTGCTGGACTGGCGTCAGCGCGTACGCCATGGCGACACCGCCTTGCGCGTCCACGAAGAATCGCTGGTGGGTGCAGACCGCATGGTCGGCCTGCTGGAGCAACTGCTGGCCCGCCACGGTGAGGTACGCGTGCGGGCCATGCGCTCGCTGGGCCGCCAGGATCTGCTGGCACCGGCAACGGCCGCGGCCCAACCTGCCCCGGCGACCAACCCGCCCAACACAGTCAACGCCAGCAACGCACCCAGCCTGTACAGGCATGGTGTGGAACTGGTGCTCGAAGGCGGCTTTGCCGATCTGCTGTCCTACCTGCGGGCGATGGAGTCTTTGCCGCAACGGGTACTTTGGGGCAGCGTCAGCCTGAAGGTGGAGCAGCACCCGCGCTCGGTGCTGACCTTGCGCGTCTACACCATCAGCCGCGACCCGAACTGGCTGGAGATCTGAGCATGCACCGCAAACGGCGCCCTCACCCCACCGGTCTGGCTACCAGCCTGGCCCTGGCCCTGCTTGGCTTGTCCAGCCCCGGCGCAAGCGCCGGTGGGCTGACCGATCCGACGCGACCACCTTCGTCGTTCGATGGCGCCGCCGCCCCCACCGGCGCAGTCCATCGCAGCAACCCGGCCACCACACGCGCCATTGCCGCCGCAGCCCGTGCCACCCAGGCCGAAGCACTGCCGGCGCCGCTGCCCGCAGTGCAATCGGTGCAGGTTCCGGCGCGGGGCCCCGCGGTGGCCCTGCTCGACGGCCGCGTGGTGCGCGTGGGCGACAGCCTGGCAGGGCGCATCGTGGTCGCCATCGACAGCCAGGGGGTGGTGCTCCGGGCCGAGCGTGGCGAGCGCGCCGAAAGGTCCGACAAGGCCGACAAGGCCGGCAAGACCGAGAAGGCCGGCAAGACCAACCAGGCCGAATCGCCACTCGAACGCATCTGGCTGCTGGGAGGCTCATTCAAGCAGCCGCCCGGCAGCGTGACCGCCATGCAGGCCACCTATGTGCCGGCCCCGCAGGCATCGGCTGCCCAACCGGGCAACGTCAATCGCACAGCCGCAGGCACGCCCCTGCCCAACGCCGCACCGGGCCCGCTGTCGCTGGCCGGAGGGAACTGATGATGAACCACCTGCCCAAGCGCCGCCAGCCGGCCACCCCGAATTCAGCCGAGCAGTGGGCCATGCTGCCGCTGGCACTGGCCCTGATGCTGGCTTTGGCACCCGGCGCGGTGCAGGCCCAGGCCGACACCCACAGCCGCATGAACGCCGCCACATGGCAAGACCTGGGCGCCCAGCTCAGGCCCCAGTCGCGCCGAGTGGCCCTGCAACAGCGCGAGCCTCAGTTGATGGCGGCGCTGACCCTGCGCCCGACCGATCGCCCCCTGCCCGAAGCGGTTGCCCTGCCTGTGCAAATGGCCAGGCCGCTGCCCGTGGCGCCGGCACCGGCGCCGGCACCAGCACCACTGCTCCTCGCCGCCTCGGTCCTGGCACCGGTATCGGCCCCAGTTTCGGCCCCCATCCCGGCTCCGATTTCGGCTCCGATTTCGGCTCCGATCGTCGTCGCAGCCGCGCCCGCACCGGTTGCAGCACCTGCGCCCATGCCAGCCCAGCTGGTGGCCGCAGCGGCCCAGGCTCGCCCGGCGGCGGCGATGCCTGTCGAGAACCGCTTCGACCTGTCGATCAACAACGCCCCGGCGGCGCAGGTCTTCCTGCAACTGGCCAACGGCTCGCCCTACAACATGCTGGTCTCGCCCGAGGTCAGCGGCACGCTGTCGATCTCGCTGAAGGACACCACCGTGTCCGAGGCGATGGACACGCTGCGCGAGCTGTTTGGCTACGAGTACCGCATCACCGGCAACCGCATCTTCGTCTACCCCAACACGGTACAGACGCGGCTCTACCGCATCAACTACCTGCCGGGCCGCCGCCAGGGCGCCAGCGACATCCGGGTGACCTCCAGTGCCATCACCGTTTCAGGCGGATCGGGTGCCAGTGGCGGCGGCAACTCGGGCAACAACAGCGGTACCAGCGGCAGCGGCAACCGCGCAGACGACAGCGCCCATGTGCGCACCACGTCGGACGCCGACTTCTGGCGCGAGGTGCAAAGCTCGCTCGCTGCCCTGGTGGGCAGCCTGGGCGGGCGCAGCGTGGTGCTGAATCCAGCCGCGGGCGTGGTGGTGGTCAAGGCCACGCCGGCAGAGTTGCGCCAGGTGGAAAACTACCTCAAGGCGGTGCAGATCTCGATCGAGCGCCAGGTGATGCTGGAGGCCAAGATTGTCGAAGTCAGCCTCAGCAAGGATGCGCAGACAGGCATCAACTGGGCCGGCTTCGGCAAGCTGGGCAACGGCCAGCTGTCGATCGGCAGCGCCGCGCCCGGCACCGTTCTGGGCAAGACGGGCAACCTCAGCAGCAACGACGGCACCACCATTGCGCCCAGCATCGACCTGGCGCCCGGCGCTCTGGGACGGGGCTTTTACGGCCTGGCCTTCCAGGCGGCCAACTTCGCCGCGCTGCTGAACTTTCTGCAGACGCAAGGCGACGTGCAGGTGCTCAGCAGCCCGCGCATCGCCACGCTCAACAACCAGAAGGCGGTGCTCAAGGTCGGCAGTGATGAGCTGTACGTCACCGGCGTGACCACCAGCACCACCAGCAACGGCAACAACTCGGTCAGCTCACCCACGGTGACGCTGCAGCCGTTCTTCTCGGGCATCTCGCTGGA
>JANOAQ010000145.1:0-2270 GCA_031411195.1 Burkholderiaceae bacterium
GAACATCTGGCGGTAGTCCAGCTCTTGAAACGCCTCGCGGTCACGCTGGTCACTGGCCACCTGGCCGACAAACAGGATGAAGGGCGTCGAATCCTGAAACGCCGTGTGCACGCCGATGCTGGCGTTGGTGGCGCCCGGCCCGCGCGTGACGAAGCAGATGCCCGGCCGGCCGCTCAGCTTGCCCTGGGCTTCGGCCATGAAGGCCGCGCCGCCCTCCTGCCGGCAGGCGATGAAGCGGATCTGTTCGTGGTACTGGGCAAAGCCGTCCAGAACGGCCAGGTAACTTTCGCCCGGCACACCAAAGGCGGTGGTCACGCCCTGGGCGATGAGGGCTTCAACAAGGGCGTGGCCGGCGAGTCGTGTGGTCATGGGCAGGACAGGTGAACTGTGGATGGCACCGATTGTCGGCGCAGGCGCGTTGGCGCGGGACAGGCCTCAAGCCGGCCGCAACTCGCGCCGCACCTTGCGCACGTTGAAGGCGCCAGCGATCAGCACCAGTTGCACGGCCGCCAGCCCCAGCCACACCGCGCTGTACTGGTGCAGGTCCATCAGACGGCCGAACAGCAGCGGCGCCAGTGCCTGGCCGATGTCCAGGCCCGAATACACCACGCCGAAGACGCGGCCGCTGGCGTTTTCAGGCGTGGAGCGCTTGACCAGCATGTCGCGCGACGGGCTGGCGCTGCCGGTGACGGCACCCATCAGGCCAAACAGGACCGGCACCGACCAGCCCGGCACCGGCAGCAGGGCCACGCCCACGGCGATGCAGGCGGCCAGGCCCATGCCCACGCCCACGATGCGCTCGCAGCGCGCCGGGTCGGACGCCAAAAAGCCACCCAGCACCATGCCGCTGGCGCTGCCCACCATGTAGATGCTCAGGCACAGTGCCACCCAGTGCAGCGGCACATCGTGCAGATGGCGGGCTGATTCGGGCGCAAAACTCTGCACCACGCTCAAGGCCATGGCGTAGAAGAAGAAGAACGCAAAACACATCCACACCGCCGGGATGCGCAGGAAGTCGAGCGGCCCTTCGGCGCGCGGCGCGGCGGCGCCGCCCAATGAGACGGCCACCGGGCTGGCCGGTGCCACTGCAGCCACCAGCGTCAGGCGATCGCGGTGCCACCACACGATGGCCAGCACCACCGCCGCCACGGCCGCGGCGCTGAACATCGCCGCTCGCCAGCCGCCGGCCAGGGCCATGGGCACCATCAGCGCCGGGGCCGCTGCCCAGCCCAGGGTGCCGGTGATGCCGTGGGCGCTGTAGGCATGGCCCAGGCGGCTCTTGTGCACCTTGCGGTTGAGCAGGGTGTAGTCGGCCGGGTGGAACACGCCATTGCCCAGGCCTGCCACCACCGCGCACACCGCCAGCATGGCGTAACTGGTGGCCGATGCGTAACCCAGGGCCGCCAGCACCAGAAGGCCCAGGCCACCAAACAAGACCGGGCGCGGCCCGAAGCGGTCGACCACGAAGCCCGAGGCCGTCTGTACCGCGCTGGACACCACGAAAAAGATGGTCAGCAACGCGCCCAGTTCGGTGTAGCTGACATTGAACTCGGTCTTGAGCCAAGGAAACAGCGGCGCCAGCAGCAATTGGCTGAAGTGGCTGACCGAGTGGGCCAGCCCCACCAGGCCGATGATTACTGCGTCGTCGCGCAGCGGCGGCGCGCTGGTATCGGGGCTGATGGCAAGGCTCATCGCCACGATGGTAGTGAGGCTGCGAGGCGCGCCGTGGCGCCGATGGGACAAGCGACCGACCAGCGCAAGCCTTGTAAGCAGCGGTAGTGGCGGCCATGCGCCCTGCCCAGGGCCAGTGCAGCCATCGGCACAACATCACGAAACGTCTGCTTGACGGTGGCGGCCTAGAGTGCGGGCAACCCAGGAAGACATCGATGCTCACCAGCCTTTTCGGCGATCTGCCAACACCGCGATTGCCCGCCGGTACCCCGGCCTCACAGGCCGGTCAGGCCGGTCAGGCCGGTCAGGTCACTCACCCCAGTCAGGCCACTCCGGCCAGGTTATCGGACGACCTGCTGGTGGATGCATCGCCCGCAGTGGCGATGCGGGCGCACTTTGCCCAGCACCGCGCCGATCTGCAGCACGCCAGCGCCATGGTGACGCTGATCGACCCGTCACGGCTGTGGGCTTCACAGGTGGTGCAGGCCCTGGCCGACGCCGCCGGGCAGCCGGTTCAGCGCCTGCACCTGCGCGAGCGCGCCACCTTGCGCACCCTGGCCACGGTTGAGCGAACGCTGGTGCCTCGGCGCGGCGCCGAG
>JANOAQ010000146.1:0-1807 GCA_031411195.1 Burkholderiaceae bacterium
AGTGCGACCAGGCACCTTCGGCCAGGTGCGCACGCAACTGCACCACCTGCCCCCGCCGTTGCGCCGAATCGGCGACCAAGGCCGCCGTGGGTGCCAACGTGCTGTGCAGCGCGGCCACCACCAGCACCCGAGGGCCCAGCGCCACGGCGCGGTCGGCCATGGCGCGGTCGATGCGGGTGGCGGTGAAGCGGCCGGCAGTTGGCGTGGCCTCGGCCGCCGCGCCGATGGTGGAACAGGTGCACACCACCACCCGCGCGCCCTGGTCGGCCAGCGCCCGCACGGCGGCCTGCACCCGCGCCACCACGGCCGGATGGGCGTGGCCATCGGCCTGGGCATCGCGCAGCAAGGCTTCGTCGACCGCGTGCATGGCCACGGTGCCGGGTTGCAGCCGTTCCAGAAGGTCGGTGAAGGTGGGCACGTGCACGGGCGACGTGTGCAGGAAGGCGAGGCTCGGCGTCATGGTGGCAGGTGACGGGTTGGATGCAAAGGCCCGAAGCCAGGGCTGTGCGGCGCTGCAGTGTGCGTGGGCAGGGCGGGCGCTGGCAAGGACGCGCACCGCACTAAGATCATCGACAGCCCCATCACCGCCCACCCCATCACCGCCACCTGGAGCCGCCTGCCCATGGCCCTTGCCGCCCCCGCCCCCATCCCTGAAGGTTTCACCGCGCTCAAGCTGCGCCCCAACCCCTACATCGACGCCTGCGGGCCGCTGTACGGCAAGCGCGAAGGCGAGCCCGGTGGTGAGCACGGTAGTGAGCGCTTCGTGCTGGGCCTGCGGGTGGAGCGCAGGCACTGCAACCCCGGTGGCACCTGCCACGGCGGCATGCTCAGCACCCTGGCCGACATGCTGCTGGTGCTGGGCTCGGGCGTGCAGAGCGGCTTGCATCGCTACATGGTCACCATCAACCTCAGCAGCGATTTCATGTCGGCCGCGCCCGAAGGCTGCTGGCTCGAAGGCCGCATGCAGGTGCTGCGCGTCACCCGAAACCTGGTGTTCTGCCAGGGCCTGCTGACCCAGGGTGAGCAGACGGTGCTGCGCATGAGCGGCATCACCAAGCCCCTGGGCGATCCTGACCCGTCGGGCACGTTGGCCGCCTACCTGGGCGACGCGCCCGATTGAGGTGCTTGATTGAGATGCTCGACCCAGGCGCCTGGCGCCTTGTTCAGCCAGGCAGCGCAGAAGCAGGGCAGCCAAAACAAGGCAAGGAAACACGGCGGTCAGGGTGTGGCGTATTGCGCCGCCAACGCCGCCGCCAGGCGGCCAATCAGATCGACCGGCAGGTCGTGCCGGTGAGGAAACGACAGGTTGCCCTTGGGGCCGCGAAAGGGCGCGGTTTCCTGCACCAGCGCCGGGTCGTACGTCATCGGTGGGTAGATGCCGATGTGGTGTTTGAAGGCCGCAAAGTAAAAAAAGCGCTGACGCTGCCGAAAGGCGGGCATGTTGTAGCCGATGCACCGGTTGGCGTCGGGCACACGGCGCTCGACTTCGCGCTGGATACACATCAATCGCTCGCGCACATCGGCCGGCACCGACAAAAAGTAGTCGAACTTGCGAAATCCATTTCCCGTTTTCCAGGATTGGTGAGCGGCAAGGCGTGCAGTGGTCTCAGTCACGCAGCCACACCCCTTTCTGACCGGATGGCAGCGCGTGGCATGGCAACGCCATACAGCGCCATCGCGGTGAGGGCCAAGAAAAGGGCCGCCAAGCCCATCTTGGCGATGGCGCGCAGCAGCCAGCGGATGTTGAACCCTGCCGCGCACAGCAACTCATGAAGCGCATCGCCGCCAGCGCCCTTGAGCCAGCACC
>JANOAQ010000147.1:0-3065 GCA_031411195.1 Burkholderiaceae bacterium
ACGGTCATTGGTATGCCACCCAGTGGCGGGTGCAGCAGTTGGAAGCGTCGTTGGAAGACACCCCATGACCGTGGACGCCTCCAAGGTGCGCGCCGACGCGGTGGAGCGCCGCGCTGCCCTGGCCCTGCTGGTGCACAGCGCCCGGCCCGATGCCCCCGCCTTGCGTGCCGGTGCGCTGTGGCTGGTGGTCGCCGCCGCGCTGGAAGCCCTGGGCCCGCTGCTGGGCAAGGCCTTCATCGACCAGTACCTGCTGCCGCGCCATGCCGACCTGGGCGCCATTGCCGGCCTGCTGGGCGGGGCGCTGGTGGCGGGCTGGCTGTCCAACGGCGTGCGCTACTTTCAACTGGTACGCCTGGCCGGCGTGGCCATGCGGTCGGTGCAGCGCCTGCGCGAGCAGGTGTATGGCCATGTGCTGGGCCTGCCGATGTCTTACTTCGACCGGGCCATCACCGGCGCCCTGGTCAGCCGCGTCACCAACGACACCGAGGCGGTCAAGACGCTCTACGTGCAGTTGCTCTTCGTCATGCTCGACAGCGTGATCATGCTGGCCACCATGATGGCCACCATGGCCTGGCTGAACTGGCGCCTGATGCTCATCGTGGCCGCCCTGGGCCCGGCGGTGCTGGGCATCGTGTGGCTGTACCAGCGCATCTCGGCGCCAGCGGTGGCACGCACCCGCGCCCTGCGCGGCGACATCAACGCCCAAGCGGCCGAATCCATCGCCGGCATGGCGGTGGTGCAGGCCAGCGGCGCGGCCGGCCGCTTCAGCCAGCGCTTTGCCAACACCAACGAGGCCCACTACACCTCGCGCACGGTCGAGTTGCGGGCCAATGCCTGGCTGCTGCGCCCGGCGCTCGATTTCCTCAACGTCGCCCTGCTGGCCGCAGTGATCGCCGTCTACGGCCTGCGCCAGGGTGACGGCTCGGGCCTGAGCGCTTTGGAAGTGGGCGTGCTCTACGCCTTCGTCGGCTACATCGCGCGGGTGGTCGAGCCGCTGATCCAGATCACCATGCAGTTCAGCCAGCTGCAGCAGGCCGTGGTGGCCGCCGCGCGGCTGAATACCCTGCTCAATGAAGTGCCCGCCGCCGCGCCCACCGGCGCGGCCGAGGTGCGCGAGGGCCGCATCGATGTGAAGGCGCTCGACTTTGCCTACCAGACCGGCCACCCGGTGCTGCACGGGATCGACCTGGCCATCCCGGCCGGGCAGTTCGTCGGCATCGTCGGCCACACCGGCAGCGGCAAGACCACCCTGCTGTCGCTGCTGCTGCGCTTCTACCCGGTGGTGCCGGGCAGCTTGCAGATCGACGGCCAGGCCCTGCACACGCTGGGCGATACGGCCTTCCGCCGCGCCGTGGGCCTGGTGCCGCAAGAGCCCTTTCTGCTGGCGGCCAGCGCCCGCGAGAACATCGCGATGGGCCGCCCGATGAGTGATGCACAGGTTCAGGCCGCCGCCCGCGCCGCCCATGCCGACGGCTTCATACTGCGCCTGGCCCAGGGCTACGACACACCGCTGGGCGAAGGCGGCGCACGCCTGTCGGTGGGCGAAAAGCAATTGATCGCCATGGCCCGCGCGCTGGCCGGTGAACCGCGCATCCTGCTGCTGGACGAAGCCACCGCCCACATCGACAGCGAGACAGAAGGCCACGTGCAACAGGCCCTGACCGCCCTGCGCGGGCGGGTCACGGTGGTGGCCATCGCCCACCGCCTGTCCACCATCCGCGAGGCCGACCAGATCGTGGTGATGAACCACGGCCGCATCGCCGAGCGAGGCACGCACGCCGAACTGATGGCCATCGACGGTGGCCTGTACCAGCGCCTGGTGCAGTTGCAGCAATTGGCCGAGGACGACGACCCGCCCGACGATCCCGCCCGCTGATCCCTTCCGCTGATCCCGTCCCCCAGGATTGGGCCGTTGCAGGGCAGGCGGCAGTGTGTCGGCCGAAGAATTCAGCCCTCGCGCTGCGGCAGCGTGGATGGGGCCTGTAGCATCCACCGTTCGGGGTGGCTTCTTGTACGAAGCTGTTCTCGGCGCTGGCGCGGCACGACCGCCTGATGAAGACCGATCACAACGACAAGATACCGAGGGGCAGAGCTTGACCGAGGGTTTGAGCGAAGCGGATTTGCGCGCGCTGGCCACCTTGCTGGATGGCTTCGGCGTGACGTTGAGCCTGTCCGAAGCTGACGGCCATGTACAGCCACTGGTGCACGGCATGCTGCCGGTGACGGCGGCGCGGTCGCCGCGCATGGCCTCGCTGAACCTGGCCGACGGCCGTCGCCTGGTGGTGTCAGGGCGCGCCCCCCGGGCTGCGGTGGGCACCGGCCCGGGCAGCCAAGGTGGCGGCGTTGCGGCCTCACCGCAAGTGACCGAGCGCCGCGCCGGCGCTGAAGCCGCCGACATGCGCTTTCGCCTGCTGGCCGAGCACTCCATCGACTTGATCGTCGCTGTCGATGCCGACCTGGCCATCCGCTACGCATCGCCAGCCACGGCCACCCTGCTGGGCTGCCAGCCGGCTGACCTGTACGGCCACACCCTGGCCGAACTGCTGGCCCACGAAGACCGCGCCGCCTTCATCGCCCGCCACTTCACCCGCGCCGCCCAGCGCGGCAACGGGCCTGACCTGTTCCGCGTGCTGCGCCGACGGCAGCACGATGTGGGTGGAAGCGCGCGTGGCTGTGTTGCCGCCGGGCAATGGCCTGGGCGACTACCTCGTCACCTTGCGCGACGCCGACCAGCGCAAGCGCGCCGAAGATTCGCTGGGCCGCATGAATGCCGAGTTGTCCACGCTGGCGTCCACCGATGCCCTCACCGGTCTGCCCAACCGGCGCCAGTTCGACAGCACCTTGCACAAGGAGTGGTACCGCGCACTGCGCGACGCCACCCCGCTGGGCCTGCTGATGATCGATGTCGATCGCTTCAAACCGCTGAACGACCGCTTCGGCCACCAGGTGGGCGACGCCTTCCTGGCCTTGGTAGGCCAGGTCATCCGCGACAACGTCAGACGCGCGGGCGACATGGCCGCACGTTATGGCGGTGAAGAATTCGCCGTGGTGCTGCCGGGCACCGC
>JANOAQ010000148.1:0-3372 GCA_031411195.1 Burkholderiaceae bacterium
CTGCGCGTGGCCGCCACCCACAGCAGCCGCTGCAACGATTGCGCCGACTGCTACGCCGTGTGTCCCGAGCCGCAGGTCATCGTTTTGCCGCTCAAGGGCAAGCACGGCCACAACCCGGTCATCACCGACCGCGATTGCACCCAGTGCGGGCGTTGCATCGATGTGTGCGCGCCGCAGGTCTTTCAATTCACCCACCGCTTTGCCACCCGAAGGGATTGACCATGCGCGTCCAGCCCATTTTCAAATTGCTGCTGGCCGCCAGCGCCCTGGTGTTGGGCGCGCTCAACGCCAGCCAGGGCGTGCAGGCGGCCGAAGCCCCCGTCAAGCTGCAGGGCTTGCGCGGGGGCACACCCGTCAACCAGGACAACGCGCCCGGCGCCTTTCGGCAAGAGCGCGACCATGGCCCGGCCGACCGCGATTTTGTGCAGCAGCCACCGCTGATTCCGCACACCACCAGCGGCTACCAGATCACCAAGAACTTCAACAAGTGCATGGACTGCCATGCCTGGCAAAAGACCAAGGCCAGCGGCGCCACCAAGGTCAGCGTCACCCACTTTCGCACCCGCGAAGGGCAGGAGCTCGACAACATCAGCCCGCGCCGCTACTTCTGCACCCAATGCCATGTGCCGCAGACCGATGCGAAGCCCTTGGTTGAAAACACCTTTCAGCGCGCCCGCGGATTGCGATAGCCGCCCACCCCCTACGGCCTGCGGCCGCCCCCTCGAGGGGCAACGCCAGCAGACCGGCAAAGCCGGATCTGCGGCGTTTGCTTGACAGCTTGCTTCGACGATTTGCAGAGGAATGAACCCCATGGCTGAACTGAACGACACCAAGCGCAAGTCCCTCTGGCGCTGGGCCTGGGGCTTGGCCACGGGCGGGTTGGCGCTGGCCTTCGTGCTGGGTATCCTGTTCTGGGGCGGTTTCAACACCGCCATGGAATGGACCAACCGCGAGGCGTTCTGCATCTCCTGCCACGAGATGCAGGAGAACGTCTATGTGGAGTACCGCAACACGGTGCACTATCAAAACCGCACCGGTGTGCGCGCCACCTGCCCCGATTGCCATGTGCCCAAGGAATGGGGCCCGAAGATGATCCGAAAGATCCAGGCCAGCAACGAGGTGTGGCACAAGCTGCTGGGCTCGATCGACACGCCCGAGAAATTCAACGCCAAGCGCGGTGTACTGGCCCAGCACGAATGGGACCGCATGAAGGCCAACGACAGCCAGGAGTGCCGCAACTGCCACAATTTCAGCTACATGGACTACGCCGAGCAGAACAAGCGTGCGGCCACACGCCACCAGGTGGCCTTCAATGAAGGTCAGACCTGCATCGATTGCCACAAGGGCATCGCCCACACCCTGCCGTCGATCGAGCAGCACATCGGTGCACCCAAGGCTGGGGCGGCCGAACTGGCTGCCCCGACCCCGGCGGCCAGCGCCGGGTCGAAGTGATGCCGTAACGCAGCCATTTGGTGGTGCAGTGCGGCGGTAGTGCGGCGGTAGTGCGGCGGTGGTGCGTCGGTGTGTTCGCAAGGCAGTGGTGCGGGTGGCGCGGCGCTGGGTTGATGCCACCGAGCCAGCCGCTCATTCGGCCGTGGCGGCCTTGCGGCTGCGCGCCGGCTTGTGGGCAGGCTCGGCATCGTCTGCCGCCTTGGCCTTGGCGCGGGGCGTGGTGACGCGATCCGCGCCTGGCTTGGCGGCAGCGGCCGGCGCCTTGGCGGCATAGGCCGCACCCGCCACCGTCAGCCCGCCTTGCGACAGCCGGGCGGCATTGCCCGGGCCGAGGCCGCTGACGCGATCGACCAGATCGGGCCAATCCTTGAACGGGCCTTGCTGGCGCGCAGCGCCGATCTTGGCCGACAGGGCCGGCCCGATACCCTTGATGGATTCGAGCTCGGCCGTGCTGGCCCGGTTGACGTCGACCGCAGCTGCGGCCACGAAGGACAGGGCGGCCAGGACGGCGGCGATGAGGTGACGGATCATGGTGAGGCTCCTTGCAACAGGGATGGTTTGCGGAAGTCCGGCCGCAATACCGGGGCCCGGTGCGGTTTGGCCCCGGGTTGAAGCCATTCTGCGAAGCGGTCACTGGCTTGGCACTCCCCCTCGGGTGGGGCTCGATGGGGGCCCACAAATGGGGGAGACCGCACAGACAGGACACCATTTGCAGCCTATAAGTTAGTACACACCATCAATACAGACTTTGAAATATCTAAGAAGTGATCAAGGCCTCGAAGACCTCAGCCCCGCTTTAGCACTCATTGATCAAGAGTGCTAGCATTCGGGGAACCAAGCGGCCACCAGCCACTCAAAACTGCCATGAACGTGTCCACTGCCACCACTGCACTGTCTGTTCGCGACCCTTGGGCGTTGGTGCCCTCGCTGGGCAACCTCGACGCCTACATATCGGCCGTGAACCGGCTGCCGATGCTGACGCAGGAGGAAGAATCGCGCTTCGCCCGCAAGCTGCGCGATGAAGCCGATGTCGAATCTGCCGGCCGGCTGGTGCTGTCGCACCTGCGGCTGGTGGTTTCGATCTCGCGCCAATACCTGGGCTACGGTCTGCCGCACGGCGACCTCATCCAGGAAGGCAACGTTGGCTTGATGAAGGCCGTCAAGCGCTTCGACCCCGACCAGGGCGTTCGCTTGGTGAGCTACGCCATGCACTGGATCAAGGCCGAGATCCACGAGTACATCCTGCGCAACTGGCGCATGGTCAAGCTGGCCACCACCAAGGCACAGCGCAAGTTGTTCTTCAACCTGCGCTCGATGAAGCAGCGTCTGAAGAGCGACACCAACGACACCAACGCCCACCGCAATACGCTGTCGGCGGCTGAAATCGAGCGCGTGGCGCGCGACCTCAATGTCAAGCCGTCCGAGGTGGTCGAGATGGAAACCCGGCTGTCCGGCGGTGACGTGGCCCTGGAACCGCAGACCGACGACAACGAAGAGAGCTACGCCCCCATCGCCTACCTGGCCGATGAAGCCAGCGAGCCCACCCGCGTGCTCGAAGCGCGCCGGCGCGACGCACTGTCGGGCGACGGCCTGATGCACGCCCTGGAGGTGCTGGACGAGCGCAGCCGCCGCATCGTCGAAGAACGCTGGCTCAAGGTCAACGACGACAGCTCGGGCGGCATGACGCTGCACGAGCTGGCGGCCGAGTACGGCGTCAGCGCCGAGCGCATCCGCCAGATCGAAGTGGCCGCGATGAAGAAGATGCGCAAGGCCCTGGAAGCGGCTTGATCGGCCCGCCTTCATGAAAAACGCCCGGCATGCCGGGCGTTTTTGTTTGTGCCGGTCTTCGGGTCAAGCCTTTTCGGCCAGCAGGATCTTCAGGTCGTCGGCCAGCGCCTTGGCGCCGCTGCCGTAGCGGGT
>JANOAQ010000149.1:0-11117 GCA_031411195.1 Burkholderiaceae bacterium
ATCGCCAAGATTCTTTGCCCCTGTATGGGGATCAGCCAGAAGCATTCCCCCACCACCCACCACCCAAGGAGCACACCATGGAACCCCGTCTCAATTTTTTCAAGTCCGGCCCAGACGCCATGAAGGCCATGTCCGGCCTCGATCAGCAGATCGCCCGATCAGACTTGGAGAAGTCACTGGTCGAACTCGTACGCCTGCGCGCATCGCAAATGAACGGCTGTGCGTACTGCATCGACGTGCACACGGCCGACGCCCGCAAAGCTGGAGAAGGTGAGCGGCGCCTGGCGACCGTCGCCGTCTGGCGCGAGACGCCTTTCTTCAACGAGCGTGAGCGCGCCGCCTTGGAGTGGACCGAGTCGGTTACACGGGTGGCGGACACGCGTGTGCCAGACGACGTGTGGGAGCGCGTGCAGCCACATTTCACGCCTGCCGAGCTCGTTGACCTGACGCTGCTCGTCAACACCATCAACGCCTGGAATCGATTCGCCATCGCGTTTCGCAAGATGCCGGCTTGAGGGTTGGCGCACCTGCTTCGGGCTGGCCCAATTACGCCATCGTCGTGATGCAACCGCCAGACCTCGGCGGCAGGTAACGGATTTCGGGCGCCCTTGTCGATCGTGCGTGCATCAACTCAGGGTCGGCAGCCTCAGTCGCCGGCCCGCGGAGACAGTCGTTGAGCTGGGAACTGGCCCCGGTAAGGGGTTGCAGTCCCCGAACGACGGCAGTCGCCAGCGCTGCCTTTCTCGTCGGCGTGAGTGAAGGTCAGGTTCCTGGGTAGACCGGTCGCTCGCTGAGAAATCTGTCGGCGGCTCCTATGGGTCGATGGCCGGTCCACGCGAGGTGCCGTCGGATGCCCGGATTCCGCCATACAGCGGCTGGTCACCAAGGGCGGTGACTCAGCGACTGCGGTGTGCGGCTTCAACGAGGTGCGGGGTGGGTAATGACACCGCCTTCGCAGGTCCTTCGGGCCGGGCGCGCAAGCCGCTCTTGCGTGCGCTGACCGATCGGAAAGAACCCAAACAGTGCCTTGCTGCGGATAACCTACTAGGTTAGTATTGCGGCTTGTGGAAAAGGCCGCTCCCCACTGCAAGCTCAGCGTCGTCAAGGCCCTGGTCAGCGCCGGTCATGTTCGAACAACACGAACGGCGCGCGAGGGCGCAGTCGCTTTGGGCCTGGACTTCGACGGCATGCTCGCCGTCGTGATGGCGCTGACCTCGGCTGACTTCCACAAGAGCATGACCACGCACGCCGACCACCGCCGAACTTGCGCATGGAGCAGGACGTGTACCGGCCGATGACGCCGGCCGGCGAGGTCTATCTGAAATTGACGGTGATCGATGACGTGCTCGTCGTATCGTTCAAGGAGCTGTGACCATGAAGTGCCCGAGCTGCGGAACTGCCAAGCTGGTGCATGACACCCGCGACGTGCCCTACACGTACAAGGGCGAGTCGACGATCCTTCCCCACGTTACGGGCGACTTCTGTCCGGCCTGCGACGAGTCCATCCTCGACGCATCAGAGTCGCGCCGCACCATGGAACTGATGTCTGCCTTCAGCAAGGAAGTCAATGCCTCGTTTGTCGATCCGGACTTCATTGCCAGCGTGCGCAAGAAGCTCGAGCTCGACCAGCGTGAGGCCGGCGAGATCTTCGGTGGTGGTGTCAACGCGTTCTCCAGGTACGAGAACGGCAAGACCAAGCCACCGCTGGCACTGGTCAAGTTGCTGAAGGTGCTGGATCGCCACCCGGAACTACTGGGCGAGGTGAGGGCGGCATGACCAACCCGTGCGCCGGCCATCAGAAGGCACCGTGGACGGCTTCCGCAATGGTCTTCGAAAGACGCAGCGTCTAGTTATTTAACTCAATGACGACAACGGGTTACCAGCGCGGGAAATGATTGAGCGGGAATGACACCCGCCTGCAGGCGGGTGTCGATGGTGCATCAAGGTCTGGCCAAGGCCCGCGCCAGGGCCGGGCGGGCGTAGCAGGCATCGGCCCAGCGCTGCACATGGGCATGTTCGGCGTAGCTGAACTCGATGCGCTTGAGCAGCAGCATCACCGATGCCACATTGAGGTCGGCCACTGAAAACTGCTCGCCAACCAGCCAGTCGCGGCCGGCCAGCGCCGCGTCCAGCACGCGCAGGGGGCGTTGCAGGCCTTTGGTCGCCCCTTCCGACACCTTGGGGTTGCGCTTTTCCTCCGGTGTGAACAGCTTCTGGATCACGATCTGCATCTGCAGGGGTTCGATCTCGCTGATGGCCCACACGCTCCATTGCCAGGTTTTGGCTTCGTCCATGGCGGTGCTGGGGTAAAGCGCGCCGCCATAGCGCTTGCTCAGGTACAGGTTGATCGCCATCGATTCAAACAACTGCAGGTCCCCGTCGATCAAGGCCGGGATTCGCCCGTTGGGGTTGACTGCGCGGTAATCATCGGTCTTGGAGTCGGAGCCGTAGCTGACCGGCACGTGCTCATAGTCGATGCCGACTTCTTCAATGCCCCACAGGGCCCGCACGGCGCGTGAGCCGGAAATGCCGAAGAGTTTGGGTTTGGTCATGGTCATCGATCCGATCTGCTTGCGTGTTTGGCCTCTGTCGTGAGGCCGGTGGTGGGCGAGGGCACTTCAACCATGTTGGCGCTGCTGGTGTGCATGGCATGGCTTGCGGGCGATGATCATGAAGGCATCAGGCGCGACAGCACCCGCCAGTAGGACACGGGGACCAGGCGCTCCAGCAGCGCGATGAAGCGGGCATCGCCGCCAACCAGCAGACGCACCTGGTTGCGCTCGATGCCCTGGACGATGATTTCGCCGGCCCGCTCGGCGGGTAAACGCAGCGCAGCCTGAGCCTGTGCCAGGCGCGCCTTGACCTCGGCCGGATCAGCCAGGCCAGGCAGCCTGGCGCTGCGGGCGATCGACGTGGCCACACCGCCCGGGTGCACCACGGTCACGCCCACCGAGGTGCCCGCCAGTTCATGCCGCAGGGCATTGGAGAAGCCGCGCACCGCGAACTTGCTGGCTGCATAGGCGGTTTGCCCGGGCGGGGCGATCAGGCCAAACACGCTGGAGAGGTTGACGATGCGCGCGTCCGGCCGTGCCTTGAGCGCTGGCAAAAAAGCCCGGGTCATGCGCACCAGGCCTTCGAAATTGATCGACATCAACCAGTCGAAGTCGGCTTCGCTCACTTGCTCGAAGGTGCCACCCAAAGCGACGCCGGCGTTGTTGACCAGCAGATCCACCTGGCCATGTTCGGCCAGCACGATGGCGGGAAATGCGGCCACGGCTGCGCGGTCAGCGACGTCGAGCAGGTGCTGACTGACGCGCACGCCCAGCAACTGGACCGCCCGGGTCGTCTCGGCCAGGCCGGCAGCCTGGATATCGGCCAAGGCCAGATGGCAGCCGCGGCGGGCCAGCGACAGTGCAACGGCCCGGCCGATGCCGCTGCCGGCGCCGGTGATCACCGCCAGGCGGTTGTCGAGCTTCATGGATGCTCCGGTTGGCGGCTGAACTGCATCACGCCGTCGTCCAGCCGGTCGTACCGGATGGTCATCAGATCGGCCAGGTAACTTTGATGCACTTGCCAGGGTTTGCGCAGGCCTTGCTGGGGCAGCAGACCCTGGGCGCGCTGCACATAGCCTGAAGTGAAGCTCAAGAAAGGCGCTGCAGGCACGGTGGCATCGCTCCTGGGCACGGCGATGGCCAGGCCACGGCGGGCCATGTGGCGCAGCAGGCGGCACACGTAGGCGGCGGTGAGATCGGCCTTCAAGGTCCAGGACGCGTTGGTGTAGCCGAACGCCATGGCCAGGTTGGGCACCCCGCCCAGCATCATGCCCTTGTACGACATGGCGCGGCCCGGTACCAGGGGCACACCATCCACGGTGAATGCCACATCGCCCAGCACATTGAGCTGCAGGCCGGTGGCCATGACCACGATGTCGGCGTGCAGTTCCTGCCCGCTGGCCAGCCGGATGCCGGTCGGCGTGAAGCGGTCGATCGTGTCGGTCACCACCGATGCCTTGCCACTGCGCACCTGCTTGAAGAGATCACCGTCGGGCACAACGCACACCCGCTGGTCCCACGGCTTGTAGCTTGGCGTGAAGTGCCTGGCTACATCCACTTCGGGCCCCAGGGCCTGCGCCGCCATGGCCACGATGCGCTGCTTGACGGCTGCCGGGCGCCGCCGCGCCAGGTTGTAGAAGAACCGCCCCAGCAGCACGTTCTTCCAGCGCGTGAGGCCATAAGCCAGGCCACGCGGCAGCCAGCGGGCCAGGGCCAGCGCGATGCTGTCCTGCGACGGCCGGGCCACCACGTAGGTGGGCGAGCGTTGCAGCATGGTCACGTGGGCGGCGGTCTTGGCCATTTCCGGCACCAGCGTGACGGCGGTGGCGCCGCTGCCGATCACCACCACCCGGCGGCCGGTGTAGTCCAGATCTTGCGGCCAGAACTGCGGCTGCACGATCCGGCCCTTGAAGTCGGCTTCGCCTTCGAACGGCGGCCTGTGACCTGCGGCGTAGCTGTAGTAGCCGCTGCACAGGTAAAGGAACCGCGTACGCAGCTCGAGCAGCTCGTCGGTGTCGGCGCGGTGCACCTGCACCGTCCAGCAGGCCTCGGCGGTTGACCAGGCGGCGCTGCGCACGGTGTGCCGGTACCGGATGTGCCGGGTGATGCCGGTCTCTTCGGCGGCTTCGCGGATGTAGTCGAGGATCGCCGGGCCGTCGGCGATTGCCTTGGCGTTGCGCCAGGGCTTGAAGTTGTAGCCCAGCGTGTACATGTCCGAATCCGACCGGACGCCGGGGTAGCGGAACAAATCCCAAGTGCCCCCCAGGGTGCTGCGGGCTTCGAGCAGGGCAAACCGATGCTTCGGGCAACGGCGTTGAAGGTGCTGCGCTGCGCCGATGCCCGACAGCCCGGCGCCAACGATCAGGACGTCAAGCAGGCCATCGGCATCGGCAGGGTGGGGCAAGGACGGCATGGGCAGCGGGCAGAGGTGATCTGCCACTCTAAGGGGGCGAAGCGGGCGCCGGGTATCGCCAAGGCGACCGAACTCCGACCCGAGATTCCGGGCCCGGCCCACCGGTGCGAAGGCCTTTGCCGGGGCTGCAGCCGCTAGACTGGCTGCTCTGCCACCGGCCTCTTTGCAACCCGCTTTCGCGACCCGCCCATGCTGATCTTCCGACAGCTCTTCGATTCCCAATCGTCAACTTATTCCTATCTGCTGGGTGACCGGGCGGCGGGCGAGGCGGTGATCATCGATCCGGTCTTCGAGCATGCCCTGCGCGATGCGGCCTTGTTGCATGAGCTGGGTTTGCGTCTGGTGGCCACGGTCGACACCCATGTGCATGCCGACCACGTCACCGGTGCCTGGCTGCTGCACCAGCGGCTGGGCTCGGCCATTGATCTGGCCGAAGCTGGCGGCGCCGTGGGTGCCACCCGGTGGCTGCGCCATGGTGATCAGCTGGCCTTTGGCGGCCGCCACCTGCAGGTGCGCGCAACACCCGGCCATACCAGCGGCTGCATCACCCTGGTGCTCGATGACCACAGCATGGCCTTCACCGGCGACGCCCTGCTGATCCGCGGTTGCGGCCGCACCGATTTTCAGCAGGGCAGCCCGCAGACCTTGTACCGGTCGGTGCACCAGCAGATCCTCAGCTTGCCCGATGATTGCTTGCTCTACCCCGGGCACGACTACAAGGGCCTGACCGTGACCAGCGTGGCCGAAGAGCGTGCCTTCAATCCACGCCTGGGCGGCCAGGTGGACGAAGGTGATTTCTCCGGCTACATGAACAACCTGGGACTGCCGCATCCCAAGCAGATGGCGATTGCCGTGCCGGCCAACCTGCGTTGTGGCCAGCCCGATGGGCAGCACGCACCGGCCGAGGCGCCGGGCTGGGCGCCCTTGTCCTACACCTTCGTCGGCCTGTGGGAAATCCAGCCGGTGGATCTGCATGACCGCGCGCCGGGCGTGCAGATCGTCGATGTGCGCGAGCCGGCCGAGTTCAACGACGCGCTGGGCCACATTGCCAGTGCGCGCCTGTTGCCCTTGTCGGGCCTGGCCGCCGGGCTCGAGCAGATCGACCGGCAGCGGCCAGTGGTGGCGGTTTGCCGCTCAGGTGCGCGATCGGCGCAGGCGGCGGTGCTGCTGCACAAGGCCGGCTTCACCGAGGTGGCCAACCTGGCCGGCGGCATGTTGCGCTGGCGTGCGCAAGGCTTGCCGGTGGACGGCGCGCATGCCTGAGATCCTGGGCGTGGCCGCGCCCGAAGACGAGCAAGGCATGCGCCTGGCGCTTGACCAGGCCCTCAACGCCCAGTTGGCAGGCGAGGTACCGGTGGGCGCCGTCATCGTGCGGCGCACGGCCAGCGGCCTGCAGGTGGTGGCCACCGGCTACAACCGCCCCATCACCACGCACGACCCCACCGCGCATGCCGAGATCGTGGCTTTGCGCCATGCCGCGCAACTGCTGCAGAACTACCGCCTGCCCGATTGCGAGCTCTACGTCACCCTGGAGCCTTGCGCCATGTGCGCCATGGCCCTGATGCATGCGCGTATCGGCCGGGTGGTGTTTGCTGCTACCGACCCCAAGACCGGTGCTGCCGGCTCGGTGCTCAACCTGTTCGCGCAACCGGCGCTCAACCATCACACCGCTCTGGTGGGCGGCGTGCTGGCCGAGCCGGCATCCGATTTGCTCAAGCAATTTTTTGCGCAGCGGCGCGCGCAGCAAAAGGCCGACCGCGCCGCCCGGGCTGAACACGATGCCCTGCGCGCCGCCGCCAGCTTGCCTGCGGGGCTGCCGGTCGCCGGGCACGACACCATCCCCACCGGTGAAACCACCGAGCTGCACCTGCCCCATTTCCCCTCGGAGCCACGATGAGCGCCTTGCCCTCTTTGCATGTGTTTGCGCCCGCTGGCGTCGAGTTGCGCACACCGGCGCTCAAGCTGGCTGGCCAGCGCCTGGGGGCCCTGGGCTATCAGGTGACGATGGACCCCGGCGTGCGGGGCCGCCACCAGCGTTTTGCCGGCGATGACGACGCGCGCCTGGCCGCGATCCACCGTGTGGCCGATGCGGCACCCTCGGTGGCCATGGCATGCCGGGGCGGCTATGGCATCACCCGCCTGATGCACCGCATCGACTGGCCCCGGCTGGCGCGCAGCGTGGAACAGGGCACGCGCTGGGTGGGCCACAGTGATCTGACGGCGCTGCAGCTCGGCCTGCTGGCCCATACCGGCGCCACCAGCTGGCAAGGGCCGATGGCCTGTGACGACTTTGGCCGAAGCGATGAAGCGGGTGGTGTCGATGAAGTCACCTGCGATTGTTTTGCCGAGGCCATGCGTGGCGAGCTGGAAGCCGTTGGCTTTCGCACCGAGGCTGGCTTCGACGGGCTGGATGTCAAGGGCGTTCTGTGGGGCGGCAACTTGTCGATGGTGCAGTCGCTGCTGGGCACGCCGCACTGGCCCAAGGTGAAGGGCGGCATCCTCTTCCTGGAAGACATCAACGAGCACCCGTACCGGGTGGAGCGCTGCCTGCTGCAACTGCAGCAGGCCGGTGTGCTGGCCAGGCAGAAGGCGGTGGTGCTGGGTGATTTCAGCGGCTGGCGCAAGAGCCCGCTCGACAGGGGCTACACCCTCAAGCATGCGGTGGCCGCCTTGCGCGCGGTGTGCCCGGTGCCGGTGCTCACCGGCCTGCCCTTCGGCCATGTGCCCACCAAAGTGAGCCTGCCGGTCGGGGCGCGGGCGCAGTTGCTGGTGCAAGGCCGCGATGTGCTGATCGGGTGGTGATGCGGCCCCGGCTGCGGTGCATCGGCTCGGCCCTGGCAGCGCGCCTGTTGCTGGCGTTGGCGGTGTGCCTGGCCGGCTGCAACAACAGCCCCTACCCGGCGGGCGCCGAGCGCGAGAACACGCTGTTCTTCGCTTTCGACGAGCGGTCACCGCGCTACCTGGACCCGACGGCCTCGTATTCGAACCCCGAGTCGGTCTACACCATGCAGGTGTACGAGCCACTCTATGGCTACCACTACCTCAAGCGCCCTTACCAACTGGTGCCCAAGGCGGCCGCCGAGGTGGTCAAACCACACTACCTGGACGCCCGGGGCCAAGCACTGCCCGACGATGCCCCCGGCGAAGCAGTGGCCGAAAGTGTGTACGACATTCCCGTGCGTCCCGGCATGCGCTACGCCCCCCACCCCGCCTTTGCGCTGGACGAGCAGGGTCAGCACCGGTATCACAGCGAAAACCCGCTCAACGCCCAAGCCTTGGGTGACCGGCGCTCACCGCACGATTTTGCCCACCAGGGCACGCGTGAAGTGCTGGCCGAAGACTTTGTCTACGCCCTCAAGCGCCACGCCACCACCCGCATCGAGGCACCGGTGTACGCCGTGTTTGCCGACTACCTGCTGGGCCTCAAGGACTATGCGGCGCTGGTCAAGCGCGAAGACGCCCAACTGCTGGCGGGCCTGCCGCAGGACGCACGAGACAAGCCCTTCCTCGATTTCAGGCGCTGGCCCCTGGCCGGCGCCACGGCGCCGGGCAAGCACCTGCTGCGCATCAGATTGAAGGGAAAATACCCGCAATGGAACTACTGGCTGGCGCTGGCCTTCACCGCCCCGATTCCCTGGGAGGCCGACGCCTTCTACGCCCAGCCCGGCATGAACCAGAACGGCCTGTCGCTCAACCAGTGGCCGGTGGGCTCAGGCCCCTACATGATGAAGACCTTCGTGCGCGACCGCCTGCACGTGCTGGTACGCAACCCCAACTTCCGCCACGACCCCTACCCCTGCGAAGGCATGCCGGGCGACCGTGAAGCGGGCCTGCTGGACGACTGCGGCAAGCCCATGCCCTTCATCGACACGCTCTACGTCAGCCTGGAAAAGGAAAAAGCGGCGCGCAAGGAAAAGTTCAAACAGGGCTACCTGGACGTGCCCGAGATCGAGCGCAGCGACTGGGGCGTCGAGTTCCGCTCCGATGCCGATGATTCCCCGGCGGTGGCCGCGCACTTCAAGCAGCGCGGGTTCCAGTTTCCGGTCAGCGTGGACATCAGCAACTGGTACCTGGGCTTCAACATGCTCGATCCGGTAGTGGGGCAGGGCGCCACACCGGCCCAGGCCGAGAAGAACCGCAAGCTGCGCCAGGCCCTGTCCATTGCCATCGATTGGGAAGAAGGCTATGGCCGCATCTTCAAGCACAAGGGCGGCGTGACGGCGCACAGCCCGCTGCCTCCGGGCTTGTTCGGCTCGCGCGAAGGGCAGCCGGGCTTTCACAACCCGGTGACGCACCGTTGGATCGAAGGCAAAGCGGTGCGCCGACCGATCGAAGACGCCAGGGCGCTGCTGGCCGAAGCCGGCTACCCTGATGGGCGTGATGCAGCCACCGGCCAACCCCTGGTGTTGAACTACGATTTCCAGCGCGCGGTGACACCCGAGTTCAAGAGCGAAAACGACTGGATGGCCAAGCAGTTCGCCAAGCTGGGCATTCAATTAGAAGTGCGCGCCACCGACTTCAACCAGTACCAGGACAAGGTGCTCAAGGGCCGCCACCAGATCTACTGGGCCGGCTGGTTTGCCGACTACCCGGACACCGAGAATTTCATGTTCCTGCTGTACGGCCCCAACGCCAAGAGCAAGGCCAATGGCGAAAACATCTCGAACTACGAGAACCCTGAATTTGATGTGCTCTACCGGCAACTGCAGTTGCAGGAAGACGGCCCCGTCAAGCAGGCCGCCATCGACCGCATGGTGGCCATGCTGCAGCGAGATGCACCGTGGAGCTTCGGCTACATCAGCTGGGGCGGGCTGGCCTTTCAGCCCTGGGTGCACAACGGCAAGCCCAGCATCCTGATCCGCGACATGGCCAAGTACTACCGGGTGGATGCCGCCGTGCGGGCCGTCAAGCAAGCCGAGTGGAATGCGCCGGTGCGCTGGCCCTTGGCCGTCGTTGCGGCGCTGTTCGTCTGGCTGGCCTGGGGCCTGTACCGAAGCGTTCGTCAACGCGAGGCCGCCACCGCGCGGCGCCCGCAGGCCCTCTGATCGCACGGGCGCGCCATGTTCCGCTACCTCCTGCGCCGCCTGGCCTATGGGCTGCTGATCCTGATCGGGGTGAACCTGCTCACGTTCTTTTTGTTCTTCACCGTCAACACGCCCGACGACATGGCGCGGCTGAACATCGGCGGCAAGCGCATCAGCCAGGACCAGATCGACAAGTGGAAGTCCGAGCGCGGCTACGACCGGCCGCTGTACTTCAACCCGGCCGAGCAGGGCACGGCGCAGATCACCCGAACGGTGCTGTGGGAGCGGTCGGTGTCGTTGATGGTGTTCGACTTCGGCCGCAGCGATTCAGCCCGGTCGGCCGACATCGGGCACGAGGTGTCCACCCGCATGGGCGTGAGCCTGCAACTGGCGCTGCCGCTGTTCATCCTGCAGCTGATCGTCAGCGTGGGTTTCTCGCTGGCGCTGGTGTACTTCAGGCGCACGCGGTTCGACTTTTGGGGCGTGGTGCTGTGCGTACTGATGCTGTCGATCAGCAGCCTGTTTTACATCATCGTCGGCCAGTTCTTCTTCTCGCGGGTGCTGCGACTGGTGCCGATCTCGGGTTTTGCCGGCGGGCTGGATGCCGTGCGCTTCCTGGCGCTGCCGGTGCTGCTGAGCCTGCTGGCGCGGCTGGGTGGCGAGGCGCGGCTTTACCGGGCCATGTTCCTCGAAGAGATCGGCCGCGACTACGTGCGCACCGCGCGTGCCAAGGGCCTGCCTGAATCGGTGGTGCTGCTGCGCCATGTGCTGCGCAACGCGCTGATCCCCATCATCACCAGCGCGGGGGCTTACCTGCCCTATGTCTTCATGGGCAGCCTGGTGTTCGAAAGCTTCTTCGGCATCCCCGGCCTGGGCGCCTTCGTCATCGAGGCCATCTCGGGGCAGGATTTCGCCATCGTGCGCACCATGGTGTTTCTGGGTGCGGCGCTGTACATCGCCAGCAATGTGCTGATCGACATTGCTTACACCTGGGTGGACCCGCGGGTCAGGTTGTCATGATGGGTTTTAAGTTCGTCATCCTCTGGACCGACGTGGCGCTGTGGGCGCTGTTCGCCGCCATCGCGGGCTATGGCGTTCGTGTGGTGCGCCATGACAACCTGCGTGCCA
>JANOAQ010000150.1:0-1655 GCA_031411195.1 Burkholderiaceae bacterium
GTGGGTATCTGCCTGGCCTTTGCCCTGCTGACGGCCAGCTTCGGCCTGATGATTGCCGCGCTGGGCAAAACGCCCGAGAGCACCCGCGGCCTGGCCATCTTTGCCACCTTGCTGATGGTGATGCTGGGCGGCGCCTGGGTGCCCAGCTTCCTGTTCCCCGAATGGCTACAGACCGCATCGCTGGCCGTGCCCACCCGCTGGGCGGTCGACGGCTTCGACGCGGTGACCTGGCGTGGCCAGGGGTTCAGCGCGGCGCTGGCGCCGATCGGGGTGATGCTGGGCTTCTCGGCGGCCTTCACCGCCGTGGCCATCTGGCGCTTCGACTGGAAAGAGTAGCACCCACCGAAGCGCCTATCGGGTCAAGCCTCTCGGGGCATCAACCACAGTTGCAGTGAGCGGGCACGCACCACGCCCTGCGCATCGACGATGGCACTGCCGGCGTGCAGCTTGCGGCCTTCGCGGTGCAGCGGCCAGGCCAGCACGCGCAGGCGTTCACCGGCGCGCAGAGGCTGGTGGATGGTGGCCGTGATGCGGGCTGTCACGATGGACGCCGATCGTGCCAGGCGGTGGCTCCAGGCCATGCCGGCGGGGCAGTCGAGCGCAGCCCAGGTGGCCTCGGGCGTGATGGCCCCGTCGGCGTCGGCCAAGGTGGCGGCGGGGGTCCACACGGCCGCCATCAGGCCGTCGTCACCCACCGGGCCGACGATGACGCCCAGGCCGTCGGGCCGTGCAAAGCCGCAGGCAAAGCAGCGGGCGTAGGCGTCGCCCAGGCCACGGGCCTGGTGACGAAGGCGGGCGGCCACACCGGCGGCTTCAGCGGTGTCGTGGTCGGGTGCGGGCGGCGCTGCCAGCGCCAAGGTTGAGGGTGCAGCATCGGCCACCAACTGGCCCCCATGCGTCAGCACCAGGCTGCCATCGGGCTGCTGCGCCACCTGCAATGGCAAGCCCAGCGGTATCGGTGCACGCAGCGCCACCGACACCACCGGCACGCCCAGGCGCCGCGCCAGGGCACCCGCCACCCAGCCACCGTTGCCGCTGGTGGGCGGGCCGTTGTGGCGGGTATCGATCACCAGGGATCCGGCGGCATCGCTTTCGTTGCTGCGGTTCATGGTGCACCCAGGCTCAGCGGGCCGCCGTGCCCACAGCGGGCGGCGCCTGCAGCCCACCCGCCGCACGGCGCACCCGCCACAGCAGGAACAGCGCGATGCTCAGGTTCAGCGCGTTCCACAGCGCACCGTTGATGAAGGCGGCGTGGTAGCTGCCGGTCAGGTCGAAGACCTTGCCGCTCATCCAGCCGCCCAGGGCCATGCCGAACAAGGTGCACCCGATCACAGTGCCCACCCGGGCCCCGGCCTCGGCCGGCGGAAAGTGCTCGCGGATGATGATGGCGTAGCTGGGCACGATGCCACCCTGGAACAGCCCGAACATGGCCGACACCACGTACAGCGACACCAGGCCGTCGAAGGGGATGAACATCAGCAGCGCCACGCCCTGCAGAAAACTGCCCAGCAGCAAGGTGCGCACACCGCCGATGCGGTCGCAGATGGCGCCCGACACCAGCCGGCTGACGATGCCGCAACCCAGCATCAGGCTCAGCATCTCGGCCCCACGTGCCGCGCCGAAGCCCAGGTCGCCGCAGTAGGCCACGATGTGCA
>JANOAQ010000151.1:0-1600 GCA_031411195.1 Burkholderiaceae bacterium
CCAGGGCGTCTTGCGCAAGAACTTCAGGCTCGATGACACGCTGGGGTCGACCAGAAAGCAGCGCAGGGCGATCTGCTCGCCCAGCCCGGCCCAGCCGTAAAAATCGGCCAGCTCGGTGACCATGCGCTCGAGGGTGATGCCGTGCAGCGGATTGCGCGCCTGGCCGGGCGGTGCTGGGGCATCCACCCTCAATCCACCTTGGCGCCCGAGGCCTTGACCACCGGCCCGTATTTGGCCAGTTCGGCCTTGACGAAGGCCGCAAACTGCTCGGGCGTGCTGGGCGCCGGCTCGGCCATCAGCTGGGCCATGCGGGCCTTCACCTCGGGCGTGGCCAGCGCCGCCACGAAGGCGCTGTTCAGCCGGGCCAGCACATCGGCCGGCAGCCCCGCCGGGCCGAACAAGCCGAACCAGGTGCCCACGTCAAACTGGCCCAGGCCGGCGGCGCGGCCGGCTTCAGCGATGGTGGGCAACTCGGGCATGGCGGTGGTGCGGTTGGCGGTGGTAACAGCCAGCGCGCGCAGCTTGCCGGCCTTGATGTTGGCCGAGGCGCTGGCCAGGTTGTCGAAGTTCAGGTCCACCTGGCCCGACAGCAGACCCAGCTGGGCCGGGTTGCCGCCGGCATAGGGGATGTGCACCATGAACAGCCCCGCCTGCGCCTTGAACATTTCGCCCGCCAGGTGGCCGGCGCTGCCGTTGCCGCCTGAGCCGTAGTTCAAGCGGCCCGGGTTTTTCTTGGCGTAGGCCACCAGGTCCTGCACGCTGTTGATGCCCAGTTTCTGCGCCGTGTCGGCATTCATCACCAGCACATTGGGCACCTGGGCCACGCGGGTGATCGGCGTGAAGTCGCGGATCGGGTCGTAGGGCAGTTTGGCAAACAGCCAAGGGTTGATGGCATGGGTGGCCACCGCGCCCATCACGATGGTGTGGCCATCGGGTGCGGCCTTGGCGGCCAGATCGGCGCCCAGGTTGCCGCCCGCGCCAGGCTTGTTATCGACCACCACCACGCCCAGGCTGTCTTTCACCCGATCTGCCAGCAGGCGGGCCACGGTGTCGAGCGGGCCACCGGGCGGGTAGGGCACGATCAGCCGCAGGGGCTTGGTCTGGGCCAGTGCGGGCAGCGAGGCGCCCAGGGCGAGTGCGGCTTGCAACAAGTGGCGGCGGTGCAGGGTCATGGGGCAGGGGCTCCGTGCTTGTCGGCCTCGGACGTGAAGGCGTCGGCCAGAAATTCATCGGCGGGCAGCCCACAGTGGGCGGTGAAGTCGCGCTGGGCTGCATCGACCATGGCCGGTGCACCACAGGCATACATCTGGTGGCCCGACAGATCGGGCAGATCGGCCATCACGGCCTGGTGCACGAAGCCGGTACGGCCGGTCCAGCCGTCGGTGGGCAGCGCATCGGACAGCACGGCGATGTAGCGCAGCCAGGGCAGGGCGGCGGCGGTCTGCTCGGCCCAGTCGTGCAGGTAGAGATCGGCGCGGCTGCGGCAGCCCCAGTACAGCACGGCGGGGCGGGTGTTGCCGTTGTCCTGCAACTGCTCGACCAGGGCCTTGACTGGCGCCAGCCCGGTGCCCGAAGCCAGCAGCACGATGGGCTTGTCGGA
>JANOAQ010000152.1:0-3376 GCA_031411195.1 Burkholderiaceae bacterium
ACCCTGGCGCCACAGTTGTTGGGCTTGGGCCAAACTCCGTCTGCCACAACTGCGAGTACTGTATGAACGGCGCAAACCTCGACAAAACCCTGCCTTGTAGCCGCTGCGCAGCCTCAGGACCGGCAAGCAGCCGCTTGTCGCCGCGCCTACTGCCCGAAGCGGTTGCCACCGACCGCATTCGATCAACCGTCAGTGCGGATCAAATGCTTCACAGGCTCTGAGCCCTGCCTGGCCGAGGCGCGGCGCGCCTGCGCGTCCGCTGCCAGCTCACTCCGGGTTCATCCCCGCGTCCTTGAAGGCCTTGGCCCAGGCCTGCAGCTGCTCCTGCATGAACGGCCCCATCTCTTCGGGCTTGTTGCCGCCCAGCTCGAAGCCCAGGGCGGTGATGCGCTCGCGCACGTCGGGCTTCTGCATCACCGCATTGAGCTCGCGGTTCATGCGTTGCACGATGTCGGGCGGGGTCTTGGCCGGGCCGAACAGCGCGGCCCAGGTGCCTGCGGTCAGCGGGGGCAGGCCGGCCTCGTTGGCGGTGGGCACCGTTGGCAACAGCGCCGAGCGCGCAGGCAGCAGCACCGCCAGGGCGCGCAGCTTGCCCTCCTTGATGTGCTGCAGTGTGCTGGCCGGTGTGGCAAAGGTGAACTGCACATGGTTGCCCAGGATGTCGGTCACCGTGGGGCCTTCACCCTTGTAAGGCACCAGGGTGGTGTCGGCGCGGGCCAGCTTGATCTGCGTGTGCATCAGCTGCGTCACGCCGCTGTAGCTGCCGTAGCCCAGCTTGCCGGGGTTGGCGCGGGCGTAGTCGAGCAGCTCCTTCACGTTCGTGGCGGGCAGTGTGGGCGTGCTCACCATCACGTAGATGTAGCGGCCCACCAGGGTGATGGGGGTGAAGCTCTTGATCGGGTCGTAGGGCGGATTTTTCTTGAGCAGGGGCACCTGCATCATGGGCGTGTTGCTGGCCAGGAAGAAGGTGTGGCCATCGGGCTCGGAGCGGGCCACGTAGTCCCCCGCTATGGCGCCATCGGCGCCGGGGCGGTTTTCCACAATCACCGGCTGGCCCAGCGCGGCCGACAGCGGCTGGGCCAGGATGCGCGCGACCGAATCAGTCGATCCGCCGGGCGGAAACTGCAGCACGATGCGCACGGGCTTGGTCGGCCAGGTCTGGGCGGCGGCGGGCAGGCCCAGCGTGGCCAGCAGCAGGCTCAGCAAAAAAGGGAGACGCTTCATCGGGGGGAGTCCTTCAAGGCGGGGTGGAGGGCGGGTAGCAGCGGCCATTCTCGGCCGTCCGGGCGCGCGGTGCCGGCTGCGGGCGGGCCGCGCATGGCCCGAGTCTGCACCCGGCGCCGCGCCGCTTCAGTCGCCTGCGGGCCAGGCCACCGTCACTGCCAGGCCAACGTCACTGCCAGGCCAGCAGCAGGGCAGCCAGGACGACAGGGCGGTGCAGGTGTTTGTCCATGCCTGCATCTTCGGCCGGGCCACTTATGGGGCGCTTAACGTCCCTTGGGGGCCCGCCCTCCAGGCCGTTGGCCGGCAGCCCGGTGCGCGCGCAGGCGCAGACCGGCAAAATGGCGCCCAGGTGTTGGGGCGCCGATCAGCGCTGCGCGCTGCCCGACCGCCTGCCCCGTGAAGCTCAGACCAAGGCCAAGACTCCATGACCGACACCCCACGCAAGCTCATCGTCCTGAACGGCCCCAACCTCAACCTGCTGGGCCAACGCGAACCGGCGGTCTATGGCCACACCACCCTGGCCGATGTGGAGGCACTGTGCCGCGCCGCCGCCGCCGAGCGTGGCGCCCAGGCCGAATGCCGGCAGAGCAACCACGAAGGCCAGCTGATCGACTGGATCCAAGAGGCCGGTGCCGCCCAGCGCGCCGGGCAGCTGGTGGGCGTGGTGTTCAACCCCGGCGCCTACTCCCACACCAGCGTGGCCCTGCACGATGCGATCAAGGGCTCGTCCTTGACGGTGATCGAGGTGCACATCAGCAATGTGCACGCGCGCGAAACCTTCCGCCACCATTCGTACGTGTCGCCGGCGGCGGCCGGCATCGTGGTGGGCTTTGGCGTCGACGGCTACGTGCTGGCCATCGACGGCCTGCTGCGCAAATCGACCGCCTGAGGGCGCGGCGGCCTCAGCCGGCGCCGGGCCGCCCCAAGGCGGCTGAGCGCCCCCTCGGGGGGCAGGAGCGAAGCGACGTGGGGGCAGACATCTCAGGCCGCGGCGATCAGCTCGGCCGGGATGGTGTGGTTCTGCCCGCCGCGCTGGGCGATCTTGAGCGCGCCCACCTGGTTGCCCAGGGCCACGCAGCGCGCCAGCGTCCAGCCCTGGGACAGGCCGTGCAGCAGTGCACCACGGAAGGCATCGCCACAGCCGGTGGGGTCGAGTACTTCGGTGGCCACCACGCCGGGCACATGCGTGCGCTCACCGGCCTGCCACACATCGCAGCCCTGGGCGCCCAGGGTGACGATCACGCCGCGCAGATGCGGCCGGCGCGACAGGGCTTCGAGCGTGGTTTCCATGCGCTCGCACAGCATGGCGGCCTCGTAGTCGTTCAATGCCACCCAGGTGGCCTGGTCGACGAAGTGGCCCAGCTCGGCGCCGTCGAACATCGGCAGGCCCTGGCCCGGGTCGAAGACGAAGGGGATCTTCGCGGCGGCCAGTTGCGCGGCATGGCTGAGCATCGCGTCACGGCCATCGGGGGCGATGATGCCCAGCGCGATGTCGCCCCGGTCGGTGGGCACCACGGTGTTGTGGGCCAGTTGCATGGCGCCGGGGTGGAAGGCGGTGATCTGGTTGTTGTCCTGGTCGGTGATGATCATGCACTGCGCGGTGTAGGTGTCATCGGCGCGCAGCACCTGCGAGGTGTCCAGGCCCCAGGCCGTGAGGCGGTTGAAGTAGTCACCCCCATCGTTGCCCAGCGCGGCCATCACCAGCGGCTGGCCACCCAGCAGGTGCAGGGTGTAGGCGATGTTGCCGGCGCAGCCGCCGAACTCGCGCCGCATGGTGGGCACCAGGAACGACACGTTCAGGATGTGCACCTTGTCGGGCATGATCTGCTGCGAAAAGCGGCCCGGAAAGTTGGTGATCGTGTCGAAGGCGAGCGAGCCGCAGATGAGGACTGACATGGTGGCGTTGGGCGGCCGCAGCGTGCGTCCGGTTCAATGAGGGTTGAAAGGGCAAATTGCGATTGTCGCCGCGCGGTGCGCCCCGCGCGGCCAAGCGCACAGGGGTAGAACAACTCGACCGGGTAGCCGTCCACGCGCCGGTCGCCGGTGGACTGCTCCAGGCGCACCGGCACTTCGGCCCCGGCCGGGATGGCAGCGGCCACCAGGCGCGGCAGCGCCAGATCGGCCGGTGTCAGCACACGGCGTGCCACCAGGC
>JANOAQ010000153.1:0-1573 GCA_031411195.1 Burkholderiaceae bacterium
ATGCCCGGGGCAGCGCCCCGCACCACGGCCTGGTCATGGTTGCCCATCACCGCCAGGGCGCCCTGGCGCACAGGTCACGCACGGTGTCCACCACCCAGGCCGGATCGGCACCGTAGCCGACAAAATCACCCAGCAGCACCCAGCGCTCTGCACCCTGCAGGCGGGCATGGTCGATCACCGATTCAACCGCTTCGCGGTTGGCGTGCAGGTCGGTCAGGAAGGCAGTTTTCATGGGCTGCCGCATTTTCACCCTGGATGGCCAGGCCCTGGGGGGTGGCGGGGCCGGGCCCTGGCTTTATCGGCAGGAGATTGGCAATCGGTCGGCAGGCTGACTGGCTGCGGTGCAGCGTAGTCAAAGTGCCGCCAAAGGCTTGGTCTTCAACGCCGGTTCAACTGCTGCAGGGCCTGCCCGGCTTCGAGCCGGGCAGGCTGCGCACCGGCCAAGGCTTGCAGCAGCAAGCGGGCGCCGTCCGGGTCCTGTGGCGCCAATGCCAGGGCCATGCGCAGCAAGGGGTCGTAGGCGGGCCGGAAGTCCGGGCTGGTCTGCACGATCCCCAACAGCGGGGCCTGCACCTGCGCCAGCATCTGGCGGACATCAGGGCTGGGGCGCACTTGCAGGCCCGCCTTGATGAACTGGTCGCGGGCTTGCCAATAGGCCGCCAGGCGCTGGGTGAAGGCGGGCTCGTTGGCGCTGTCCAACAACTGGCGGGGGCGCAGGCTGAGCTGGCTCAACAGCGCCTGCAGGCGGTCGCGAGGCCGCGAGTCGGGTGCATAGGTGATGCGCGGGGCCAGGTAGGTCACCACGGGGTGGTCGTCGGTGTTCAGGGCTGCGTCCCCGGCAAAGGCTGCCAGCGCTTCCGGCCCGGCCACGAAGCTGCCTAGCAAGGCCATCTCGTCGTTGATGCCGTAGTCGACCAGGTTCTGCGGCAGCGTGTTCTGGGCCAGGCGCTGGCGCAGGGCGGGCAGGCTGAGCCGGGCGTCGTCTGCCCGCGCCAGCAAACCAAGGACAGGGGTGTCCAGGCTGTTGGTGGCCAACAAGGCCCAAGCCCCTGGGAACGCCACCTGAAAGCTGCGCAGGACGCTGCGCAGGGTGGCCAGGTCGAGTTGGTGCAAGGGCAGCCATTGGCAGAAAATGCCCTCGGCGTTGAGGCGCGCCCGCACGGCCTGGAAGTGCTCCACGGTGTAGAGCGCCCCCGAACCGCTGCGGGCTGGGTGAAAGTTGTCCGAGATGATCAGGTCGTAAGGCTCGCCCGCTGCCCGCACAAAGCGCCGTGCATCCGCAGCTTGCACCCGCAAGCGAGGGCTGGCGCCCGCCAGCAGGGGCTGGGTGAAATGGCTGGACGCTTCGATCACCTCGGGCAACAGCTCGGCGGCATCCACCTGCAGGCTGGGGTCCAGGGCGGCCGACGTGGCCGTCACCCCGGTGCCCAGGCCCAGAAACAGCGCCCGCCGGGGCGCCGGGTGCAGCAGCATGGGCAGCAGGGCCTGGCGGGCGTCGGCCAGCAGGCTGTGGCTGCTGCCCTCTTGCTGGCGGTTGTCGATACGCAGGCGCGAGACACCCTGGGCGTCGGCC
>JANOAQ010000154.1:0-5339 GCA_031411195.1 Burkholderiaceae bacterium
CATCGGCGACGGCAACACCATCCGCGAGTTCGTCACCATCAACACCGGAACGGTGCAGGACGGTGGCCTCACGGCCGTGGGCAACGACAACTGGATCATGGCCTACGTGCACATCGCGCACGATTGCCAGGTGGGCAGCCACACCATCATCGCCAACGCCACCCAGCTGGGCGGCCACGTGCAGCTGGGCGATTGGGTGTTTCTGGGTGGGTTGTCCGGCGTGCACCAGTTCGTGCGGGTGGGCGCGCACGCGATGACAGGCTTTCAAACCCGCCTTTCGCAAGATTTGCCGCCCTATGTCACTGCGGCCGGCAACCCGGCGGCGGCCACCGGCATCAATGCAGAAGGGCTGCGCCGGCGGGGCTTCGCGCCCGAGCGCATCGCCCAGGTCAAGCAGATGCACAGGTTGCTCTACCGCCAAGGGCTGACGCTGGCCGCTGGCATGGCCGCCATCGAGGCATTGCGCGGCCAGCTTGCTGGCAGCGAGGCCGACATCGCGCTGTTGCTCGACTTCCTCGCCCAGGCCGAGCGCGGCATCGTGCGCTGAGCCCATGCTGCGGCTTGGTTTGGTCGCCGGCGAGGCATCGGGTGACCTGCTGGGGGGCCTGCTGCTGCAGGGCCTGAAAGCGCGCTGGCCCGATCTGCGGGCCGCTGGCATCGGTGGCCCCAAGCTGGCGGCCCAGGGCTTCGAGGTCTGGTGGCCCCACGATCGCCTGTCGGTCTTCGGCTATGTGGATGCCCTGGGGCGCTTGCCTGAACTGCTGCGCATCCGCCGCCAACTGGGTGATCGCCTGCTGCAGGAGCGACCCGCTGCCTTCATCGGCATCGACGCGCCCGATTTCAACTTCGGGTTGGAAAGGCGGCTGCGCCAGGGCGGGCTCAAGACCATCCACTTCGTCTGCCCATCGATCTGGGCCTGGCGTGGTGAGCGGGTGCACAAGCTGGCCGCTGCCGCGGATCATGTGCTGTGCCTGTTTCCCTTCGAGCCCGCATTGCTGCAGCGCCATGGCGTGGCCGCCACCTTCGTCGGGCATCCCCTGGCCGATGCCATCCCGCTCGATGTGCCCCGCGCCGCCGCACGTGCCGCGCTGGGCCTGTCAGATGGCGATCGGGTGGTGGCCCTGCTGCCGGGCAGCCGGCGCAGCGAGATCAGCCACATCGCGCCGCGCCTGTTGGCCGCAGCGGCGCTGATGCAGCGCCAGCGGCCGGGCCTGCGCTTCGTGCTGCCCCTGGCGCCTGGCCTGCGCAGCCTGGTTGAGCCCATGCTGGTGCAGCATTCCGGGGGGGCCACCATCCAATTGCTGGACGGCCAATCCCATGCAGCCCTGGCGGCCTGCGATGTGACGCTGATCGCCAGCGGCACGGCGGCGCTGGAGGCGGCCCTGTTCAAGCGCCCGATGGTGATCTGCTACCACCTGGCCTGGCTGAACTGGCAGCGCATGCGTCGCATGGCCTACCAGCCGTGGTTCGGCCTGCCCAACATCCTGAGCGGTGAATTCGTGGTGCCCGAGCTGATCCAGGACGCCGCCACGCCCGAGGCGCTGGCCCGAGAAGGCCTGGCCTGGCTGGACGACGCCCCGCGCGTGGCGGCACTGCAGCGCCGTTTCAATGATCTGCACCACAGCCTGCGCCAGAACACGGCGCAAAAGGCCACCGATGCCATCGCGCAAGTCATCGGCCAAGCCTGAGCAGTTGCCGCTGCGCTGGAACATGCCCGCCCTGGTGGCCGGCGTGGACGAAGCCGGGCGCGGCCCACTGGCCGGGCCGGTGGTGGCGGCGGCGGTCATCCTCGACGAGTTGCAGCCCATCGCCGGCCTGGGCGACAGCAAGGTCATCAGCGCGCGCAGGCGTGAGCGCTTGTTCGACGAGATACGCGCCAAGGCGCTGGCCTGCTGCATCGCGCAGGCTTCGGTCGAGGAGATCGACCATCTCAACATCCTGCAGGCCACCCTGCTGGCCATGCAGCGCGCCGTGGCGGGCCTGCGCCTGCCGCCCCGCCTGGTGCTGGTGGACGGCAACCGCCTGCCGGTGCTCAAGGTGCCGGCCCAGGCCATCGTCAAGGGCGACGCCACAGTCTTGGCAATCTCGGCCGCGTCCATCCTGGCCAAGGTGCACCGCGATCGGCTGTGCGAGGTGCTGGACGCGGCGCACCCAGGCTATGGCTTTGCGGTGCACAAGGGCTACCCCACGCCCGGGCACCTGGCCGCGTTGCAACGCCAGGGCGCTTGCGAGGCCCACCGGCGCAGCTTTGCACCCGTGCGCGCGGCGCTTGAGTTCACACGATGACCAGCAGCAACATCGTCGACATCAGCGCCCGCGACAACCCGTTGCTGCTGCGCCTGCGCAAATTGCTGCGTGACCCGGCCGGTTACCGCAAGGCCGGTGAGCTGTGGCTGGAAGGCGAGCACCTGTGCGACGCCCTGCGCCAGCGCGGCCTGCGGCCGGCGCAGGCGGTCGTCAGCACCTCGGCCTGGAGCCAGCCCGTCCTGCGCGCCTTGGCGCTGTGGGCGCCGCGGGTCGTGCGGGTGCCTGACGCACTTTTCGACGGCCTGAGCACGCTGCCCTCGCCGGCCCGCCTGGGTTTTGTGCTGCCATTGCCGCCCGCACCGGCCATCGAGGCGCACGCCGCCACCGTGGTGCTGGACCGGGTGCAGGACGCCGGCAATGTGGGCAGCATCTTGCGCACCGCAGCAGCCTTCGGCGTCGGCCAGGTGCTGGCCCTGCAGGGCACGGCGGCGCTGTGGTCGCCCAAGGTGCTGCGTGCCGGCATGGGCGCGCACTTCGGCCTGAAGCTGATCGAAGGCCTGCAGGCCGATGACCTCGCAGTCCTGGCGGTGCCGCTGGTGGGCACCAGCCTGGCCACCGACGCGCTCTTGCCCAGCGCCGCCTTGCCCCAGCCCTGCGCCTGGGTGCTGGGCCATGAAGGGCAGGGCGTGGCGCCCGACGTGCTGGCTCGCTGCGCGCTGACCGTGCGCATCCCGCAGCCGGGCGGCGAAGAATCGCTCAACGTGGCCGCTGCGGCGGCCGTGTGCCTGTACGAATCGCTGCGCCGCAGCCAGGGCTGATCAGCCGACCGACCGCTGCGCTCAGTCGCGGGTGGCATTCAGGCGCAGTACGCACAGTCGCCGGCACCACGTCCATTCGATACGCGTTTACTGGCCCAAGGTGCCGGATTGCGCGCGTCGCCCTGTTCAGTAGATCAGCCGGTCGGGCCGGATGTCGCGCAAGATGGTGGTGGCGATCTCTTCGATCGACTTGTGGGTGGAACTGAGCCAGGCGACACCGCTGCGCCGCATCATCGATTCGGCCTCGTGCACCTCGTAGCGGCAGTTCACCAGCGAGGCGTACTTGCTGTCGGGTCGGCGCTCGTTGCGGATCTGGCTCAGCCGCTCAGGGTCGATGGTCAGGCCGAAGCACTTCTTGAGGTGGGGCGCCAGCGCCCCGGGCAGCTTGTGGCGCTCGAAGTCTTCGGGGATCAGCGGGTAGTTGGCCGCCTTGATGCCGTGCTGCATGGCCAGGTACAGGCTGGTGGGCGTCTTGCCGCTGCGGCTGACGCCCAGCAAGATGACATCGGCGCTGGCCAGGTTGCGCGAGCTTTGCCCATCGTCATGCGCCAGGCTGAAGTTGATGGCCTCGATGCGCTCGTTGTACTCGCTGCTTTTGGCAGCGTCCGAGAAACGGCCCACGCGGTGGTTGCTCTTGATGCCGAACTCGATTTCCAGCGGCTCGACAAAGGCGCGGAACATGTCCATCACGAAGCCGCGGCAATCGGCGTGGGTCACGATCTCGCGGATGTCATCGTTGACCAGGGTGATGAAGACGATGGGCCGCTTGGCCTCGGCCTCGGCCACGTGGTTGATCTCAGCGACCACGGCACGGGCCTTTTCGGGCGTGTCGATGAAGGGCCGGCGCACATGCCGGGGCTTGGACGAAAACTGCGCCAGGATCGAGTTGCCGAAGGTCTCGGCGGTGATGCCGGTGCCGTCCGAGACAAAGAACACGCTGCGATGGGGCATGGGGTGGCGGCCTTTTGGGGACGTTCGGGGCTGTTCGAGGATGATAGAGGCTTCGTCTTTAGAATCGGGCGCACTGCGCGTTGACCGCTGCCCGCCGCCGCCCCTGCACTGACAGCCCTGCACCGACAGCTTCGCAACGCCCGCCCATGCCGCTCGCCGCCCTTGCCCTGTGCCCCTCCCGCGCCGCCCCAGCTGGCATGCGCGCCGGAGCGTGGGCCTGCAAACGCCGCCTGGCCGCCCGCTTTTCTCACCATCCCGGAGCTCTTTCATGTCATCCACCCATCTGGCGGCCGCCCTGGTCATCCCGTTTGAACACCTGAGAATGACCGACGTCGAGGTGGTCGGCGGCAAGAACGCCAGCCTTGGCGAAATGATCAGCCAGCTCGCCGCCACCGGCGTGCGTGTACCGGGTGGCTTTGCAACCACCGCCCAAGCCTTCCGCGAGTTCCTCACCCACGGCGGCCTGACCGACAGGATCAACGCCCGGCTCGATGCGCTGAACACCGACGACGTGAAGGCCCTGGCCGAGGCCGGCGCGCAGATCCGCCAGTGGGTCATCGACGCACCGTTCCCGGCGGATTTCGAGGCCGCCGTGCGCGCCTCCTTTGTGGCGCTGACGACCGACAACCCCGGCGCCAGCTTCGCCGTGCGCTCGTCGGCCACGGCCGAAGACCTGCCCGATGCCTCGTTCGCCGGCCAGCAGGAAACCTTTCTCAATGTGCACGGCGCCGATGACGTGCTGCACAAGATGAAGGAGGTGTTCGCCAGCCTCTACAACGACCGCGCCATCAGCTACCGCGTGCACAAGGGCTTTGCCCATGCCGACGTGGCCTTGTCGGCCGGCGTGCAGCGCATGGTGCGCAGCGACCTGGGCGCGGCCGGCGTGATGTTCACCATCGACACCGAGAGCGGCTTCGAAGATGTGGTCTTCATCACGTCGAGCTACGGCCTGGGCGAGACGGTGGTGCAGGGCGCCGTCAACCCCGACGAGTTCTACGTGCACAAGCCGGCGCTGCGCAACGGCAAGCAGGCGGTGATCCGCCGCAACCTCGGCTCCAAGCTCATCAAGATGGAGTTCGCCACGCCCGCCGAGAAGGCCGAGAGCGGCTTCCCGGAGGTGGTCTTCATCACCTCCAGCTGGGGGCTCGGCGAGACGGTGGTGCAGGGTGCCGTGAACCCGGACGAGTTCTATGTGCACAAGCCGGCCCTGCGCGCCGGCCGCTCGGCGATCATCCGGCGCAACCTCGGCTCCAAGCTCGTGCGCATGGAGTTCGCCTCGGCCGCGGACCATGCCGCCAGCGGCAAGCTGGTGGCTACCGTCAA
>JANOAQ010000155.1:0-4209 GCA_031411195.1 Burkholderiaceae bacterium
GCTCGACCCGTGCATCGAAACGCCGCAGCAGGTGCGCGACCGCGTGCTTGAGGCGGCCCGCTACATCCGGCCCGAGCAGCTGGGCACCACCGACGATTGCGGCTACTGCCCGTTCTGCGACGACACCTCGACCAGCCGTGACACGGCGTTCGCCAAGATCGCGGCCCGCGTCGAAGGCACCGCACTGGCCTCGGCCGTGCTGGGCCGCTGAGCCGGCCTGCGCATCCAGGCCCGGCACACTGCCACCCGCGCACGATGAACAAGCTGCCAGCCCCCGAACCCGGCGACGGCGCCGGCCCGCTGCACGCGGCCGCGTTGCAGACCTCGGCCAGCATCCTGGCGCTGCAAAGGCGCGCCCAGCAGGAGCAGGCGCAGACAGTGGCCCTGCTCAGCGCCGTGCTCGGTTCGATGAGCGACGGCCTCGTCGCGGTGGACAACGCCGGCGCCATCACCGCCCTCAACCCGCATGCGGTGGCGATGCTGTCGCTGCCGCCCGACATGGTTGCGCGTGCGCGCTGGCAGGAGGTGCAGGCGCATATCGAACAGCAGGTCCGGAGGCCGGCCGGGGAGGTGACCGTGCAAGCCCTGGCGCACGATGCCCAGCCCGGCACCGCGGACGAGATCGACCTGGCCGACGGCCGCGTGCTCGAGCGCCAGCAACGGGCGCAGCACATCGACGGCGTGCAGGTCGGCACGGTGCACATCCTGCGCGATGTCACCGTGCGAAAGGCCGCCGAACGTGCGCTGCAGCAGGCGCAGGCCGACACCTCACGCCGCCTGCATGAGACCGAGCAGGCGCGCCAGGTGCTGCTCAGCGCGCTCGAAGACCAGCAGCAGGCCAAGGCAGCGCTACGGGCCAGCGAGGCGCGCTTCCGGGCTTCCTTCAGTTCGGCTGGCATCGGCATGGCACTCAAGGGCATCGACGGGCGCTGGCTGGAAGTCAACCCGCAGATGTGCGCCATCGTCGGCTACCCGACGCAGGCCCTGCTGCAGATGAACGATCAGCAGATCACCCACCCCGACGACCTGGCTGATGACCGGGCGCAGGTGCAGCGGCTGCTCGAGGGCAGCGCCAGCCACTTTCAGATCGAGAAGCGCTACCTGCACGCCCACGGCAAACCGGTGTGGGTGCACCTGACGATGGCCGTGGTGCGCGACCCGGCAGGCCGCCCGCAGTACTTCGTCGTCCACGTCGAAGACATCAGCCAGCGCAAGGCGCTGCAGCAGGCGCTGGGCCAGAGCCAGGCACGCCTGCAGGCGACGCTGGACGCGCTGCCCGACCTGATGTTCGAAATGGGTCTGGACGGCCGCTACCACGACTACCACGCGCTGCGCGCCGACTTGCTGGCCGCGCCGCCCGACGTCTTCATCGGCCGACTGATGAGCGAGTTGCTGCCGGCGCCCGCCGCCGCCGAGGCCTTGGCGGCACTGCAGGAGGCGCAAGCCAAGGGCTTCTCGGCCGGCCGCCAGATGGCGCTGGACCTGCCGCAGGGCCGGCGCTGGTTCGAGCTGTCGGTGGCGCGCAAAGCCGTCGTGGCCGGTGAAGACCTGCGCTTCATCGTGCTGTCGCGCGACGTCACTGAGCGCCACCTGGGCGAAGCCGCCTTGCGCCGGTCGCTGGCAGAACAGGGCGCCCTGCTCAAGGAAGTGCACCACCGCGTCAAGAACAACCTGCAGATCGTGCACAGCCTGCTGCGGCTGGAGGCCGGACGCAGCGTGCAGCCCGAAACCACGCGGGTGCTGCGTGACATGCGCGCGCGCATCCAGGCCATGGCGCTGTTGCACGAGTCGATCTACCGCTCGGGCCGCTTCGCCGGCGTCGACCTCGGCGACTACCTGCGCCAGGTGGCCACGCAGGCCCTGCGCGCCCAGCAGACACAGGCCGGCGCGGTGCGCCTGCAGCTCGACCTGGCCAGCATCCGGCTCGATCTGGACCAGGCGCTGCCCTGCGGGCTGCTGGTCAACGAACTCATCTCCAACAGCCTGAAGCATGGTTTTGCCGACGGACGCGGGGGCCAGATCGAGGTGGCCCTGCAGGTGCTGGGCGGTGGCGCCGCGCTGCAGTTGTGCGTCAGCGACAACGGCGCAGGCCTGCCGATCGACTTCGAGGCCCGGCGAGGGCAGTCGCTGGGCCTGCAACTGGTGGCCGATCTAGCCGACCAGTTGGGCGGCCGCCTCGACATCGGGCCGGCGCCCGCGGCGGTGTTCTGCGTGACTTTCGAGCCTGGGTCGCAGTTGGGCACTGACACGCGATGAGCCATCTCCCGTTTGCGCCGGCAGTTTTGCTGTTCATCGGAACCCCGAAGGATTAGAGTCGGCCAAGGGCATTCACCTGAAAGCAGGCTTCCCGTCGTGAGCACAGCACGCATCCTGGTGGTTGAAGACGAAGTCATCGTCGCGCGCGACATCCGCCTGCAGCTGCTCGAGCTGGGCTTCGAGCCCGTGGGCCATGCCACGCGCGGCGAACAGGCTGTCGCCATGGCCGAGGCGTTGCGGCCCGATCTGGTGCTGATGGACGTGCAACTTGCAGGCGCGATGGATGGCGTCGCCGCGGCCGAGCAGATCCGCACCCGGCTGGCGCTGCCGGTGGTCTTCCTGACCGCCTTCGGCGGTGATGACGCACTCGCCCGCGCCAAGCAGACCGACCCCTTCGGCTACATCCTCAAGCCCTTTTCCGAGCGTGAGCTGTACACCGTGCTCGAGATGGCGCTCTACCGCCACCAGACTGAAGCCCGGCTGCGCGACAGTGAGCGGCGCTTTCGCACGCTGGCGGACTGGACACCCGAGGCCAACCTGGTGCACCGCGACGGCCTGGTCATCTACGCCAACCCGGCGGCGCTGCGCCTGTTCGGCGCTGCGGCACCGCAACAGCTGCTGGGCCAGCCCATCGTCACGCTGATCCACCCCGACAGCCGCGAGCTCCTGCTGGAGCGGGTGCGCAGCATCGTCGCGGGCCAGCCCCTTTCGCCCTTGACCGAGGCGCGTCTGCTGCGGCTGGACGGCACGGACATCGACGCCGAAGTGCAGGGCACCGCGATCGACTACGACGGTGCACCGGCGGTGTACTCCGTGCTGCGCGACGTGACGGCGCGCAAGGCCGCAGAGGCCCAGCTTCGCAAGCTGTCGCTGGCGGTGGAGCAAAGCACGCAAAGCATCGTGATCACCGACTGCGACGGGCGCATCGAATACGCCAACCAGGCCTTCGAGCGCATCACCGGCTTCAGTGGCACCGAAGCGCTGGGCCGTCACCCGAGCTTTCTAGGCTCCAGCAGCCATCTCGAACAGGAGATTGGCCTGTGGGCCACGCTGCGCAATGGCCAGACCTGGCGCGGCGAACTGCTCAACCGGCGCGCCGACGGCAGCGAGTACACCGCGCTGTTGCTTGCGATACCCCTGCGCCAGAGCAATGGCCGCATCAGCAACTACCTGCAGTTGCACGACGACATCAGCGAGCAAAAGCACCTGGCCGCCGAGCTGGCGCTGCACCGCGACCACCTGGAAGAACAGGTCGCCAGCCGCACCGCCGAGCTGGCCGTGGCGCGCCAACAGGCCGAAGCCGCCAACCAGGCCAAGAGCGCCTTCCTGGCCAACATGAGCCACGAGATCCGTACACCGATGAACGCCATCATCGGCCTCAACGAGCTGCTGCGCCGCGACCCGGCCACGCCCGAACAGGCGCAGCGCATGGGTCAGATCGCCCAGGCCAGCCAGCACCTGCTGGCGCTCATCAACAACATCCTGGACCTGTCCAAGATCGAGGCCGGCAAGGTCGAGCTGGAAGACCTGCCCTTCCACCTTGCGGCCCTGGTGGGCAACGTGGCTTCGATCATCGGCGAAGCGGCGCACAGCAAGGGCCTGGCGGTCGAGATCGACACCGACAGCGTGCCGATGTGGCTGCGCGGAGACCCGACGCGGCTGCGCCAGGCGCTGCTCAACTACGCCGGCAACGCCGTCAAGTTCACCGAGCGCGGCCGCATCGCCCTGCGCGCCCGGCTGCTGGACGAGACGGACGAAGGCGTGCAGGTGCGCTTCGAGGTCGAGGACACCGGCGCGGGCATCGCCGCCGACAAGCTGCCGCTGCTTTTCGGCGACTTCGAGCAGGTCGATGCCAGCACCACGCGCCAGTACGGCGGCACCGGCCTGGGCCTGGCCATCGCGCGCCGGCTGGCGCGGCTGATGGGCGGTGAGGCCGGCGCCGAGAGCCAGGTC
>JANOAQ010000156.1:0-1914 GCA_031411195.1 Burkholderiaceae bacterium
TGACTATACCATGCGTGTTCCTGGGTTGAACTGGCATCAGCGTCGGCGCGCGTGACGAATGCCCGGCACCTGGGCCACCGAGCGCAGCACGGCCGCCAGGCGGCCGGCATCGCCCACTTCGACCGTGAAGGTCATGTAGGCGGTGCTGCCGCCCGGGCCCTTGACCGATTGCGTGTGCACGCCCGTCACGTTGACCTTGTCCTTGGCAAACACCTCGCTGATGTCGCGCAACAGGCCCGAGCGGTCGGCAGCCTCCACCAGCACGTCCAGGGGGTACAAGGCGTCGCTGCCGCCGGTGGGCTCGCCCCAGGCCACGGCGATCACGCGCTCGGGCTGCAAGCTGGCCATGTGCCTGAAGTTGCTGCAACCCAGGCGGTGCACGGCCACACCCTTGCCGCGCGTGACGTAGCCGCCGATCGCATGGGGGGGCGCCGGCCGGCAGCAGCGCGCCAACTGGGACAACAACGACTCCACCCCCACCACCAGCACACCGCCTTCGGTGGCGCGGGTGCGCTTGAGGTGGATGCCCTCGTCCGGAGCTTCGGGCGGCGGCGCGGGGCGCAGCAGTATTTCGATGTTGCGCAGCGAGAACTCGTCCTTGCCCACCACCTCGAACAGCGCCTCGGCGCCCTTGAAGCCCAATTGCGCAGCCAGGTCGTCCAGCTTGATGGCCGTGCGGCCTTCGCGCTGCAGCAGTTTTTCGACCAGATCACGCCCCCGCGCGATGGTGCCCGCCATGGCCTGGGCATTGAACCAGGCCCGCACCTTGGACCGCGAGCGTGGGCTCTTGAGGTATCCCAGATCGGCGTTCAGCCAATCCAGCGAAGGCCCGCCCTCCTTGGCCGACACCACCTCTACTGTCTGGCCATTGGCCAGTGGTGTGTTCAGCGGCACCATGGCGCCGTCGACCCGCGCGCCCCGGCAGCGGTGGCCCAGGTCTGTGTGCAGGGTGTACGCAAAGTCCACCGGCGTGGCGCCGGCCGTCAGCTCGATCACCGTGGCCTGCGGCGTGAAGACATAGATGCGGTCATCGAAGGCCGGCCCGTCGGTGGCCTGCACCGCATGGTCGCGCTCCCAGGCCAGCAACTGGCGCAACACCGCCTTGCGGGCTTCGGCCACGCGCTCTTCAAAATCGCCCGCTGCCGCCACGCCCGCATAACCCTTGGTGCCGGCCTCCTTGTAGGCCCAGTGCGCGGCCACGCCGTGCTCGGCATGTTCGTGCATGGCGGCCGTGCGGATCTGCACCTCCACCGGGCGCGGCTCGCCTTCACCCAGGTCGAACAGCACCACGGTGTGCAGGCTCTGGTAGCCATTGCCCTTGGGCCGGGCGATGTAGTCGTCGTACTCGCCGGGCAGGGGTTGATGGACTTCATGCACCCGCGACAGGGCGGCATAACACGCCGGTACATCGGCCACGATGACACGCAGGGCGCGGGTGTCGAACACCCGCTCCAGCACCAGGCCCTTGCCCAGCATCTTCTTCCAGATGCTGTACAGGTGCTTGGGCCGGCCCTGCACCTCGGCCACCAGGCCGGCCGCGGCCAGCTCGGCCTGCAGCTGCAGGCGGGTCTGCTCAATGCCAGTTTCGCGCTGCACGCGCTTTTCAGCCAGGGCCTGGGCCAGACGCTTGTAGTCGGCCGGCTGCAGGAAGCGGAAGGCCAAATCCTCCATCTCCCACTTGATCTGCCAGATGCCCAGGCGGTTGGCCAGCGGCGCAAAGACCTGCTGGCTTTCTTGCGCCAACAGCACCGGGCAAGGCACCTTGCTGGCAGCATGCCAGCGCAGGGTTTGCAGGCGCGAGGCCAGGCGCAGCAGCACCACCCGCAGATCGCGCGAAAAGGCCAGCAGCATCTTGCGCACGCGCTCGGTCTGCTGGGCGCGCTGCTCGGCTTCTACCTGGGCCTCGCGCGCGGC
>JANOAQ010000157.1:0-6751 GCA_031411195.1 Burkholderiaceae bacterium
ACCGAGCGGCTGCGTGAATACCTGATCAAGGGCTTCACGCTCGATGACGAGCGCTTGAAGAACCCGCCTGTGGCGGGCTCGGCTGTGCCCGACCGCTTTGACGAACTGCTGGAGCGCATCCGTGACATCCGGGCGAGCGAGCGCCGCATGTACCTGCGGGTGCGTGAGATCTTTGCGATGGCAGCCGACTATTCGCCATCACTGCCCGAGACCAGCCAGTTCTTCCCCTTCATCCAGAACAAGCTGCACTTCGCCGTCACCGGCAAGACGGCGGCCGAGCTGATCGCGCAACGTGCCGACAGCACCGCGCCCAACATGGGGCTGAGCACCTGGAAATCAGGCCGTGTGCAGAAGACCGACGTGACGGTGGCCAAGAACTACCTGAACGAGGCCGAGGTGGGCGAGCTGAACCGCGTGGTGACCATGTGGCTGGACTTTGCCGAAGACCAGGCGCGCCGCCGCAAGGAGGTCTTCTTGAAAGACTGGGTCGAGCGGCTGGATGCCTTTCTTTCCTTCAACGAGCGGGCGGTGCTGGACGGGGCAGGCCGGGTGTCCAAACAGCAGGCCGACGAGCACGCTCAAGTGCAGTACGAAGCCTTTGCCGCCCGGCGCAGGGCGCTGCTTGAAGCCGATGGCGCCGAGCACCAGGTGCGTGCCCTGGAGGCGGCTGCCAAGGCCCTGCCCAAGCCCGGCAAGCAGTGAACGCGCGGCGACGCAACAGCCCATGAAAAAGGGGCCCGAAGGCCCCTGGTGATGGAAGGCGCAAGCCTTCAGCCGATCACGGGCAGGCCGGTGTGGTGGCCAGGATGGCCGGGCGCAGGGCGCGGGTGGTGCCGCTCTCATCCGGGCCCATGGTGTTGCGGGTGTAGGTGCAGCCGTAGCTGGTGGCGGCCACCGTGGCGGCGGTCACCACATCGTCGCCGGTCGGCTTGATGCCGTCGCGCTCCCACTTGATCATGGCGTCGAAGGCTGCCACCTGTTCGGCCACGGTGAAGTCGCAATGGCTGGCACCGCGGATGGCGCGTTGCACCAGCCACGTGCTGTTGCCCTTGGCGGCCACGCGCTTCTGGTAGACCTGCTGCATGCTGAAGGGCACGAACAAGTCGCCCAGCGTGTGGATGGACACCACCGGGATGTTGATCTCGCCGTTGATCACCGGCACCCAGCGCAGGCCGTCGCGGCGCAGGCGGTTGGCGTCGGCAGCGGGCTTGAGCTTCTGAGCCGAGGCGTTCAGCGCGGCGCTGCCGGCCACGTCACCTTCGATCGTATAGGTGTAGGCGGTGGTGTCGAGCACGTTCTTGTTCAGGATGCCGGTGACGGTGCCGTCGCTGCCGAAGGTTCCGTAGGCCGACGGGAAGCTGCCACCGAAGGCGATGCCCTGGTCGAACATCGGACGCGGGCCGCCGGTGATGTTCTTGACCACCGACAGGTACTTCACGCCCGTGGCCGTGGGCACATTCGGGAAGGTGGTGAACAACGCGGCGTCCACGGCCGCCTTGATGTCGGCAAACTTGTCGGTCGGGTAGGCGGCCTGGCCGGCCAGCGCCTGGGCGGTGACCTGCATGGCGGCAAACTGGTTGAACAGTTCGGTGTCGCCCATCACGCCGCACATGGGCACGGCGCCGTGGTACTTGACCTTGTTCTTGGCGGTGGCGGCGGCTTCGGCCTCGATGGCGGCGCCGGTGATGTGGCCGCCCATCGAGTGGCCGGTGATGTAGGTGCGGGTGGGCGCGGCCAGCACGCGGGCGTTGTTGGCGGCGATCTTGTTGAACTCCAGCGCCAGGGCGTTGGTGTCTTCCACACCCACGCGCACGTCGTAGTAGTTCTTGCTGTAGCTCGATGCGGCCCAGGCGTAGCCGTTCTGCACCAGCCAGCGGCGGATGGACGGGTTCTGCACCCCCAGCGCCGCGCCGGTGCCGGCATAACCGTGCGCATACATCACCAGCTTGCCGTTCCAGTTGGCGGGCACTTCCACCCGGTACGAGGCGCCGTTGAGCACCCCGGCCCAGCGGCTGGTGGAGCTCATGCCCACCACGTCGCTCGGATCGTCGGCCATCGCGGTGAAGGTGGTGGCTGCGGTGGTGGTGAAGGTGCGGCTGTCTTGCGCGCGGGTTTCTTCGGGTTCGACCGGGGGAGGGGGGGACGTGCCGCCGCAGGCGGCCAGCAACACGCTGGCGGCCAGGGCCAGTTGGGTGGGCAAGGATGGAAAGTGGCGCATGGTGGTCTCCGTTTTGAGGGGGTCTGGCGGCGGCTGGGCACCGTCGCCCAGGTCCACATGACTGGCTGGCAGCCTACCCATGCTGCGCCAGATGCACGAGACGTGCTTTCCCCTGTGTGCTTGTCGCACCAGCGACAAAGGCCTTGGCCTCCTGTCGCTCGAAGGCGGGCGTCAAACCACCACGACACCGGCGCTGGGTGGGTTGGTGTACAGCGCCTGCACCAGGGCATCGCGCCGGGCCAGGGTGGCACGCTGGTTCACATAGCCCTTGTCGGTGATCTCGCCGCCGTCGATGGATGGCGGCTCGGTCAGCAAGGCAAGGCGCGCCACCTGCCTGGACGAACCACCCGCAGCCGCATTGAAGGCGGCCAGGCGTGCGCGCAGGATGGCGGTAACCTGGTCCAGCGGCGAGCCGGGTGCTGCGCCGTCGGCCAGCAGTTTCAGCCCGGCGGCCGATGGCCAGACCAGGGCGCCGGCAAAGGGCTTGTCCTGGCCGGTGATCACCGCATCCAGCACATAGGGGCTGCAGGCGGCCACCAGGTCGGGGCGCAAGGTGCCCACGCTCACCCAGGTGCCGCTGTCGAGCTTGAAGTCCTCGGTCACCCGGCCGTCGAACACCAGGCCCTGGGCCGGGTCGGCCTCGTCGACGAAGCGGGCGGCGTCGCCCAGCTTGTAGAAGCCCTCGTCGTCGAAGGCCTCGGCCGTGCGCCGGGCATCGGCGATGTAGCCGGTGGTGACGGTGGGGCCCTTCACCCGCACCTCGAGCTTGTTGCCGTTGGGCACCAGCTTGATCGTGATGCCCGGCAGCGGCAGGCCCACCAGGCCCACGCGCTCGGTGGCCCAGTGGGTAACGGTGACGCCCTGGGTTTCAGTGGCGCCGTACATGGTGGTCAGCGGGATGCGGTGGCCGGTCTCCAGCACCGCCAGGGCCTGCAGGCGCTGGTTCACGTCGTTCGACAGCGTGGCACCGCCATAGCCCATGTAACGCAGGTTCTTGAAGAAGCTGCGGCGCAGCGCCGGGTCGCGTTCCATCGCGTCGGCCAGCATGCCGAAGGCGATGGGCGCCGAGCCAAAGACCGAGGGCGACACTTCGTACAGATTTTTGATCGTGGTCTCGAACTGGCCGGGGATGGGCTTGCCCTCGTCGAGGTAGACGGTGCCACCGTTCCAAAGCACCGCGTTGAAGCCGATGTTGCCGGCGCTGATGTGGCTCCAGGGCATCCACTCCAGGCTTTGCGGTATCAGCTCGGGGTCGACCGGCTCGGTGCGCAGACCTTCCTGGCCCGCAATCACGCCGGCCATCATGCCGAAGGTCTGCGGCACACCCTTGGGCATGCCGGTCGAGCCCGAGGTGAACAGGACTTTGGCCACCGACGCCGGGCCCAGCGCGTCGCGCCGCGCGGCCACGGCGGCGGTGGGCGCGGTGCCGGTCAAGTTGGCCAGTGGCGTGCAGCCGTCGCCGCTGCCATCGGCGGTGACGAAGACCAGGCCGGAATCCATCGCGCGCAGGGTGTCGAAGGCCCGCTCGAAGGCCGCACCCGATTGCGCAAACACCACTTTGGGCCGCACCACGGCCGCGCAGTGGCGCAACTTGGCGTGGTCGGTGGACAGCAGCGAAAAGGCCGGGCTGATGGGCGCCACCGGCACGCCGGCGGTGTAGCAGCCCAGGGTGATCTGCGCGTGTTCCAGCGAATTGGCCGAGAGCACCATCACGCTGTCATCGGCGCCCAGGCCCTGGGCAATCAGCCACTGGGCCACGCACTCGGCCCGGGCCAGGGCCTGGCCGTAGGTGATCTCGCGCCAAGGCCCATGGCCGGGCGCACGCTGCTTCATCCAGGGCCGATCGGGGTGCTGCAGGGCGCGTGCCTGCAACAGGTGGGCAATGCTGCGCGGGCCGCTGCCGGGCGCGTGGTTAGAGCGCAGCAGGATGCTGCCGTCGGCGCGGCGTTCGACCGTGGCGCTGGGGCCTTTCATCGGCAGGGGTTTGAAGGGCGGCAGGCTGCCCAGGGGGATGCCGGCGTGGGTGCTGGCGTGGGTGCCGCTGTCGGGCTGGGTCATGCGGGCTCCCGGGGGGGGTTGCACAGACGTTTGCACAGACGGATCAGAGGCCGGCCAGCCATTCCAGCAGCAGGGCGGTCACCACGTCGGGTGATTCCTGCTGCGTCCAGTGGCCGATGCCCTTGAGCACGTGCGCGCCGCGCAGGCCGGGCAGGTGTGGCGCCATGGCGGCCACCGGGTCGGCGCCGGGCAGCATGCGCAGGGCCAGATCACGGCTGCCGCCGATGAAGAGCGAGGGCTGCGCGATGCACCGGTCCCTGAAGCCCTGTTGCCAGGCGAAATCACGCGCATGGTTGCGGTAGCGGTTGAGCGGTCCGCGAAAGCCCGAGGCTTGAAACTGCGCCACGAAGTGGTCTTCGTCAGCCGCTGTCCACCAGGGCGGAAAGGGCTGGGGGTCGGGCAGGCGGTCGAGCAGGCGGGCGCCATGCGGCTTGTCGTTGGGCCAGGTGCCCTTGGGTGCATCGCCGCTGAGGGCGTAGCAGAACTTGCGCAGCGTGGCCCGCACATCGGCCTGCAGTTCCGCCTCGGCCACGCCTTCGGCCTGAAAGTACACCTGGTAGAAGAACTTGCCCTGGTCGGTGAAGGCGGCGGTCACCGCGTCGAGAAAGTTGGTGCTGGGCACACCCGTCCACGGCACCGACAGGCCGGCCACGGCGCGCACACGGTCGGGCCGGGTCAGGGCGGTGTTCCACACGATGGGCGCGCCCCAGTCGTGGCCGATCAGCACGCCGGTGCCGTCGCCGGAAAGCTGCTCGATCACGCCGGCCACGTCGGTGGTGATCTGCTGCAGGCTGTAGTCGGCCACGGCGGTTGGCTTGCTGGAGCCACCGTAGCCGCGCACGTCGATGGCGCAGGCGGTGAAGCCGGCGTCGGCGATGGGCCCGATCTGGTGGCGCCAGCTGTACCAGCCCTCGGGGAAACCGTGCACCATCACCACCAGCGGGCCCTGGCCCTGCACCACGGCATGCACCTGCACACCGTTGGTGCTGACGGACACGGTGCGTTGCAGCGTCGGCGTGGGCATGGGTTGGCTCGGCGTTCGGCGCTTGGGCGGGGCGGGACCGGGCGAATTGACAGTGCCCCTGGGCGGCCGAGTACGAACGATGGTAGCCAGCGCGCCTGGCGCCGGGATGGCGCCTTGGCGACTATCGTTGCCGGCCCAGCCAAGCCAGGCGGGTGCCTGTGGAGCCCTGGCCGATCTCGGGCAGCGCGGGATCGCCCACGACTGGCGGGCCGAAACCCGGCAAATCGACACAACATGTCCGCCTTGGCCGGGCTAAGCTGGCAAGGCCTGCTTCTGCAGCCGCCGCCCCCAGCGGTGAGCCAGATGCAGGTGCAAGCGTGGACACCGATGAACAACTCTCTGCTATGGGCCGCCGGTGCGGCCCTGGTGATCGTGCTGGTGCTGGCCGTGGCGCTGTGGCGCCGCCGCAAGGCGCCGAAGGCCGAGCCGCGCCCGGCGCCCGCCGAACGCGCGCGCACTCCTGGCGCGCCGCCGGCCATGGCCAAGCCCCCTGCAACGCCGGCCGGTGCCCCCCTGGTCAGCGCCGAGGCGCAGCGCCTGGCGGCCAGCGATGCCCTGCGGCACGCCCGCCGTCGAAAGTCGGAGGAGGCAGCGCGCCAGGCGCTGAAACTCGAAGCCCAGGCCCAGGCCCAGGCCCAGGCCAAGGCCGATGCGCGTGCCCGAAAGCAGGCCGACGCCGACGCCGCCGATCTGGCAGCGCTGGCACGCATTCATGCCGAGGCGCTGGCCTCGCCTCAGCAGCAGCTTCAAGCGCGCCCGCTTGAACAATCTCGGGTTCAGGCCGCTTCGATTGCACCGGCCGCGCCGCGCTCGGCCTCGTTGCCACGCACCCCGCCACCGGTGGTGGTGGCCACAGCGACCAGCGGGCCGCCCACGGTGTTGCTGGCCGATGATTCGAAGGTGGTGCGCGTCAAGACCGGCCGCCTGCTCGAGAAGCAAGGCTGGCGCGTGCTGCTGGCCGAAGACGGCGAGACCGCCCTGAAACTGCTGTCCAGCGATGCGCCCGATCTGCTGATCACCGATGTGGAGATGCCCGGCATCGATGGCTTCGAGCTCACCCGCCAGGTGCGCCGGCACCCGCGCTGGGGCCGGCTGCCGGTGATCATGATCACTTCGTCCGACGAAAAGCACCGGGCCGATGCCCACGAGGCAGGCGTCAACCTGCTCATGGGCAAGCCCTATGCCGAAGCCGACCTGCTGGCCCAGGCCCAGCGGCTGCTGGGCCGCCGCCTGCAGGCAGGGGCCGCGCTGCATTGACCCGGCTGCGCCACCCTGCGCGGGTGGGTTGTCAGGCCACGCGGTAGAAGTCGAGCTTGACCACGCTGGCCTCGCGCTGGCCCACGGCAATCGCCAGCACGCCATTGAGAGGCGCCCATTGCGGCGCCCCGGTGGTAAAGCGCACGGCGGTGCGAAAGTAGTACTCGTCGCGCGCCTCGGGCTCGCCGCGGGCC
>JANOAQ010000158.1:0-12376 GCA_031411195.1 Burkholderiaceae bacterium
CTACCAGCCCGCCCACCAGCCCGCCGACCAACCCGGTGACCAAGGCGCAGGCCCGCTCGCCACACGACGCCTGCCAGCAAGTTCGTCGCTCACTGGCGCGGTCCATCGATCAGGACGCCGCCCTTCGCAGCGAAACCGCCACGGTCGACAGCGCGCAAGGCGCGTCCTTTGCGCCCTTCCGAAGCCACTGCCGCGCACTGCAGCGCACGATGGAAGCGAGGATCGGCGCCTTGCGAGCCGACGTGCGGGCTGCGCTGGCGGCGCAGTCTGCGGATCTGGCCCGGCTGGCCAGCCTGGATGCCGTGTTGGCGCAGGCCCTGGCAGCACGTACCCAGCACCTGCTGTCCACCCTGCCCGACCGGCTGGAGCAGCAGTACAAGCACCTGCCCGCCGATCAACGACCGGGCTTTCACCAGCAGGTGCGCAGCGTCTTGCACGCTGAACTGGACCTGCGGTTTCAGCCCATCGAAGGCCTGCTCGAAGCCCTCGGGCCACCGCCCACCCCACGCCCATGAACCGAACCCTTTCCTTGCTGGCCTATGGGCTGGGCCTGGCCACCCTGGGCTGGATCGCCGCCGGCTACGTGGGCAGCAGCCCCTTGGCGCTGACCATGACGGCGTTGATCGCAGCCGTCTACCTGATGGGCGGGCTGGAGTTGCGCCGTTTCCACCTGGCCACCATCAGCCTCCGGCAGGCCTTGGCCACCTTGACAGCCCCCGTGCCGACGCTGGGTGATTGGCTGCGCCTCTTGCACCCCAGCCTGCAGAACAGCGCACGCGCCCGCATCGAAGGCGAACGTGTCGGCCTGCCCGGCCCCGCATTGACACCCTATCTCGTGGGCCTGCTGGTGCTGCTGGGCATGTTGGGCACTTTCCTGGGCATGGTGGTCACGCTCAACGGCGCGGTGCTCGCCCTGGAGACCACCACCGACCTGCCTACCATCCGCGCTGCACTGGCCGCGCCGGTCAAGGGCCTGGGGCTGGCCTTCGGCACCTCGGTGGCGGGGGTGGCCGCATCGGCCATGCTGGGCCTGGTGTCGGCCCTGTGCCGGCGTGAGCGGCTGCAGGCCGCGCACTGGCTGGACACCCAGATCGCCACCCACCTGCGCCCGCATTCGCTGGCCCAGCAGCGAGAAGCCACGCTGCAGGCCGTGCAGGCCCAGGCCCGGTTGCTGCCCGCGGTGGTCGACCAGCTGCAAGCCCTGTCTGCGCAGATGGCCCAGCAAGGCGAGCGCCTGAACCAGGGCCTGCTGGCCGGCCAGGACCAGTTTCACCAGCAAGCCCGGGCCGCTTACACCGCGCTGGCCACTTCGGTCGATCAATCGCTGAAGCACAGCCTGAGCGAGGGCGCCCGCCTGGCAGGCGCCACCCTGCAGCCCTTGGTCGAGGCCACGATGGCCAGCCTGGCGCGCGAGACCAGCACCTTTCAGGCCGAGATGCAGACCTCATTGGCCGGCTGGGCGCAAGGTTTCGAGCAGCGCTGCGCCGCCTTGCTGGCGTCGGTGGAAGGCACCCACACCGCCCTGCAACACACGGTGGCCGATGCGCACACCGCCCTGCAGGCTGCGGCCGATGTCCGCGATCAGCAGCGCCAGGCCGACTGGACGCAATCGCTGGCGTCCATGGCGGGCACGCTGCAGCGTGATTGGCAGGTCGCCGGCGCCCAGGCCCTGGCCCAACAGCAGGCCATCTGCCAGACCTTGCACACCACCGCCCAGGGCTTGCACGCCCAGGCTGAAACCCATGCCCGCAGCACCCTCGCCGAGGTGGCACGCCTGGTCGAGACGGCGGCCGAAGCACCCCGCGCCGCCGCCCAGGTGATCGCCGCGCTGCGCGAGCAGCTGTCCGACAGCATGGCGCGCGACAACCACCTGCTTGACGAGCGCGCCCGCATCATGGGCGCGCTGGGCACGCTGCTCGACACCGTCAGCGCCGCAGCCACCGACCAGCGCAGCGCCATCGATGGCCTGGTGGGCTCGGCCGCCACGGTGCTGCAGCAAGTGGGCCAGCAGTTCAACGCCCAGATCGGCGCTGAATCCCACCGCATGTCGGATGCGGCCACGCAGATCGCCGCCGGCGCCATCGAAGTGGCCAGCCTGGGCGAGGCGTTCGGGGCGGCGGTGCAAAGCTTCAGCGACACCAGCGAAGCGCTGGCCACCCACCTGCAGCGCATCGAAGCGGCCTTGAGCCGATCCACCACCCGCAGCGACGAGCAACTGGGCTATTACGTGGCCCAGGCGCGCGAGATCATCGACCTCAGCATCTCGTCGCAGAAGCTGATCATCGATGACCTGAAGCAACTGGCCATCCGCCAGGCGCCGTTGCCCGTCGCCGCAGCCGGTGTGGTGGCCTGATGGACGACGCAGACGCCGCCCTCGACCACGGCGCACCTGTGTGGGCCGTGTTTGGCGACCTGATGGCTGGCCTGCTGGGCGCCTTCGTGCTGATGCTGGTGTGCGTGCTGGGCGTGCAGCTCGAGCTGGTGACGAATCTGCAAACTGAAGTGCAGAAGCGCCAGGCCGAAGAGCAGCGCCGCATGGCGCTTGAAAAAGCCCTGGCCGTGCCGCTGGCCAGTGGCCGGGTGACACTGAACAACGGCCGCATCGGCATCAGCGGCAGCGTGCTGTTTTCTCAGAACTCCGACCAGTTGCAGCCCGAAGGCCGGCAGTTGCTCAAGAGCCTGACCCCGCCGCTGGCGGCCTACCTGGGCACCCGCAGTGAGCTGTTGATGGTGAGCGGCTTCACCGACGACAAGCCGCTGCGCGAAGACAACCCGCAGTTTGCCGACAACCTGGAGCTGTCGGCCCAGCGGGCACTCACCGTCACCCGCGCGCTGATCGCCGAGGGCCTGCCTGCCGGATCGGTGTTTGCCGCCGCCTTCGGCCCCGAGCAGCCGGTGGCGTCCAACACCGATGCCACCGGCCGGGCCCGCAACCGCCGGGTCGAGATGGCGCCCGTGCCCAGGACTGCCGATGCCAGTACCGGCCCCCAGCGCTGAGGCTTCCGCGACCCCCGGCACTGGCGCGCCGCAAGCACCTGGCGCGCCGCAGGTGCCGGGCGCGCCGCAGGTGCCGGCCGCGCCGCGGCCGGACCCGGTGCGCCTGCGCTTCATCCAAGCCCTGACACGCCGTGCTGCAGCCCATGGCCCCGCGGTGCAGGCCGCCCTGCAGCCACGGCTGCAGCAGGCGCTGGCCGAGCTGGCCGAGCTGGCACAGCGGCGCCCGCAAGCCGTCGGTACACCCGCCAGCGCAGCGCCCCCGGCCCGGTTTGCGGCTACAAGCCCCCTGGGCAGCTTGTTGGCGACGCTGAACCGCGAGGCGCCCGGCAACACGCCCGGCAGCATGCCCGGCACCTCGCCCAACACCGCACTGCCGGCGAGCACCGCCATGCCAGCGGAACTCAAGGCCCTGAGCCAGTTCAGAAGCACCTGGGCCGGCCTCAGCGTCGACCAGCAACTGGTCCGCTCGCTGGCGCAGGCGCCCGAAAACCCCGGGCCGCTCAATTCGCACCGCATGGTGCTGCGCACCCTGCAGACCCTGCAGACCCTGTCGCCCGCCTACCTGCAGCGCTTTCTGGCCCATGCCGATGCCCTGATGTGGCTGGAGCACCTGAGCGCGGCCCAGGCCCCCGCCACCAGCCCGGCACCCCGCCGGGAGCGCAAGCCCCCCCGACCCAAGCCCGCACCGGCGCGCACCCGGGCGCGCTGAAAGCGCCGCCGCAGGTATGCTGCCGGCCGTCACAGCTTCCACCCGCAAGGCATCCATGCGCTACCAGAACCTCGGCCACAGCAATCTGAAGGTGTCGGCCCTGTGCCTGGGCACCATGATGTTCGGCGACCAGACCGACGCGGCAGAAGCCGCACGCATCGTCTCCCATGCCCACGAGCAGGGCGTCAACTTCATCGACACCGCCGATGTCTACACCGTCGGCGCATCCGAGGCCATGGTGGGCCAGCTGATCAAGGCCCGGCGCCACGACTGGGTGTTGGCCACCAAGCTGGGCAATGCCATGGCCAGCCGGGTGAACAACGGCCACTACTCGCGGGCGTGGATGTTGCGGGCGGTGGACGACAGCCTGCGCCGCCTGCAGACCGAGCACATCGACATCCTCTACCTGCACCGCGACTTTGCGCAGATGAACCTGGAAGAGCCGGTGCGCGCCCTGGGCGACCTGGTGGCCAGCGGCAAGATCCGCTACTGGGGCGTGTCCAACTTTCGCGGCTGGCGCATCAGTGAGCTGGTGCATACCGCCGCCCGCCTGGGCGTGCCCGGCCCGGTGGTGTGCCAGCCCTACTACAACCTGCTCAACCGCATGCCCGAAGTCGAGATCCTGCCGGCCTGCGCGCACCACGGCATCGGCGTGGCGCCCTACAGCCCCATCGCCCGAGGCGTGCTCACCGGCAAGTACACCCCCGGCGCCCAGCCCGAGGCGGGCAGCCGTGCCGGCCGGGGCGACAAGCGCATCGCAGAGACCGAGATCCGCGAAGAATCGCTGGCCATCGCCCAGCGGCTGCAGGCGCATGCCGCCGCCAAGGGCGTGACGTTGGCGCAGTGGGCCACCGCCTGGGTGCTGGCCAACCGCATCGTCAGCTCGGTGATCGCCGGGCCGCGCACGCTGGCGCAATGGACCGACTACCTGCCCGCGCTGGCCTACACGGTCGACGCCGAAGACGAAGCCTTGGTCGATGGCCTGGTGGCACCCGGCCACCCGTCCACGCCCGGCTTCAACGACCCGGCCTACCCACTGATCGGGCGCCGCGCCGCCAAGACCTGAATATTCCGCTGACCCGTCAATCAGCCACGAAGCGCGGCCAGGTGGTCGCTACGTATTCGAGGAAGCGCGGTCCCAGGCCCTCGGCCTGCAGGTAGGCCCGGGTCACCGGCCGCTCCACCGACTTGAAGCCGGCATCGGCCAGCGCACGGCGGGCAAAGTCGTGGTGCAGCATGGCGCCGCGGCCGATCAGCACGAAGTCGGCGCCATGGTCCAGGCAGGCCTGGGCGGTGGCCGCGTCCATGATCTTGCCGGCCACGCCAAAACGTGCAGCGCCGCGCCGCAGCGCGGCAAAGTGGGCGATCAGCGGTTGGCCCTTGAAAGCCTCTTCATTCGGCTCGCGGAACACGTCCCACAACGACATGTCCAGGTAGTCGAGCTGGCCGCTGTCCAGCACCGCCTGGGCCAGCGCCAGTGATTCGGCCAGGGTCACGCCAAAACGTTCAGGCGACAGGCGCAGGCCCAGCTGAAAGCCCGGTTGCGCACGCTGGCGGATGCCGCCGATGATGTCCCACAGCACGCGGCAACGGTTGTCGAAGCTGCCGCCGTAGCGGTCGCTGCGCAGGTTGTGCTCGGCATCGAGAAACTGGCACAGCAGGTAGCCGTGTGCGCCGTGCAGTTCCACGCCGTGAAAGCCCACTTGTTCAGCGCGCAAGGCGGCCAGGATGAAGTCTTCGACCAGTTGCTCGACCTCGGCGGTGGACAGTGCCCGCGCGCCGGTTTCGGCATCGGCCCAGGGCGCCACCGGCTGGTCGTTGATCAGGGCGCGGTCCGCGCGCATGCCCGAATGCTGGATCTGCAACGACGACACGCTGCCGCCCGCATGGATGCCATCGGCCAGGCGCTTGAGGCCGGGCAGGTGTTTGTCAGACCACACACCCAGCTGGCCCGGAAAGCCCTGGCCGTTGGCCTGCATGTGGGCGGCACAGGTCATGGTCATGCCGAAGCCGCCTTGAGCGCGCATGGTCAGCCAGCGGTACTCGTCTTCGGCCAGGGTGCCGTCGTCGTGGCTTTGCCAGTTGGTCAGCGGGGCCAGCGCGATGCGGTTGCCCCAGGCGGGGCCGCGGGTCAGGGTCAGGGCGTCGTGCAGGGTGGTCATCGTGGGGAAGGTAGGCGTGAGTGGCGCGCACTCTAGCGGGCAGCAGCGCACGCACGGCGTCGCGCAGGTGCCAACACGGCGCGCCGGCCCGCGACTAGCATCGCCCATGCGTTGCCCGCGCCATCCAGGTGCCGGAAAACTTCGCCCCAAGGAGACAAGCATGGCCGACTTTGACCTCATCCTGCGTGGTGGCACGGTGCACGACGGCCGCGGCAACCCTGCCCGCGTGGCCGACGTCGCGGTGAAGGACGGCGTCGTGGCCGCGATCGGCCCCGTGGGCGGACGCCTGGCCGGTACCGCGACCGAAACCATCGACGCCGCCGGCTTGCTGGTGACACCCGGCTTCGTCGACGTGCACACCCACTACGACGGCCAGGCCACCTGGGAGCAGCGCCTGGGCCCCTCGTCCGGCCACGGCGTGACGTCGGTGGTGATGGGCAATTGCGGTGTGGGCTTTGCGCCCTGCCGGCCCGCGCAGCGCGAACTGCTGGTCAAGGTGATGGAGGGTGTGGAAGACGTGCCCGAGGTGGTGATGACCGCCGGCCTGCCCTGGAACTGGGAGACCTTTCCCGACTACCTGGATGCGCTGCAGGCCCGCAGCTTCGACGTGGACGTGGCCGCGCAACTGCCGCACTCGGCCCTGCGGGTGTACGTGATGGGCGAACGTGCCGCCACCGGCGAGCCGCCCACCGCCGATGATCTGGCGCAGATGCGTGCCCTCACCGCCCAGGCCATCACCGCAGGCGCGCTGGGCGTCACCACCTCCCGCAACCTGATGCACCGCACCAAGGCCGGCCAGCTCGCGCCCAGCCTTTATTCGGAAGAAGACGAACTGGGCGCCCTGGCCGACGGCCTGCGCGATGCCGGGCGCGGGGTGTTCCAGCTCATCCCCGCACCCATGGGCGACGCGCAGAGCGAATTTGCACTGATGCGCCGCCTGGCCCAGCGCAGCGGCCAGCCGCTGTCGTACACGCTGATCCAGATGCCCACCGGTGATGCGCTGGCGTGGCGCAAATCGCTCGACGCGCTCAGCGCTGCGGCGGCCGAAGGGCTGCCCATCCGCGCCCAGGTGGCGCCCCGGCCGGTGGGCATGTTCTACGGGCTGGAGCTGAGCTTTCACCCCTTTGCCTACCACCCCAGCTACAAGGCCATTGCCCACCTGCCGCTGGCCGAGCGGGTGGCCCGGCTGCGCGCGCCGGGCATGCGCGAGCACCTGCTGGCCGAGCAGCCCGAGGACACCAACCCGGTGAACCTGAAGACGGTGAAGTCGTTCCAGTACTCCTACTTGTGGCAGGGCGAGGCCAACTACGAACCGGCGCTGACCGACCGCATCGACCGCCTGGCCCAAGCCGCTGGCCGGTCGGTAGACGACTATGTCTACGACCTGTTGCTCGCCGACGAGGGTCGCGCGCTGTTCTACCAACCCGGCGCCAACTATCGTGACGGCAACCTGGATGCCGTGCGCACCATGCTGGGCCACCCGCAGGCGGTGGTAGGCCTGGCCGATGGCGGTGCCCACTACGGGATGATCTGCGACGCCAGCTTTCCCACCTACTACCTCACCCGCTGGGCGCGCGATGCAGCCCCCGCCGATCGGATCGCGCTGCCGCAGGCGATTGCCGCCCTGACCAGCGTGCCGGCCCAGTTGGCGGGCTTGAGCGACCGGGGCTGGCTGGGCGTGGGCAGCAAGGCCGACATCAACCTGATCGACTTCGACCGCTTGAAAGTGCAGGTGCCCACGGTGGAACACGATTTGCCGGCCAATGGCCGGCGCATGAAGCAGGCCGCCACCGGCTATGTGGCCACCATCGTGTCGGGCCAGGTCACCTACCGAGACGGCCAGGCCACCGGCGCCTTGCCCGGCCGGCTGGTGCGTGGCGGGCCGGCGGCGGCGGCCACCACCGCGTCAGCGGCTCAAGCGGCGGGCTGAGCTGGCCCGGCAGGCGCCAGCGCCACGTCAGGCGGCCGGCTGAGCCAGCAGCGCGGCCAGCTCGGGCAGCAAGGTGTCAGGGTCGGTGCGGGCCAGCGCGCCGTCCAGCGTGGCCAGCACGGCCGTGGCGATGGCTTGGGCCGCACCGGCATCGGCGGCCATGGCGTTGTAGTAACCCATGTCCTTGCGGGCATTGGCAATCGAAAAGCGCAGGCCCGAGCTGTCGCGGGCCAGCAGGAAGGGCTTCATGCGCTCGAGCGCAGTGCCGCCGCCACCGCCCTTGGCCAGCACGTCGACAAACACGGCGGGCGCCACGCCGCTGCGCGCAGCGCAGGCCGCCGCTTCGGACAACAGCGCCACCGTGCCCAGCGATACGTAGTTGTGCAGCAGCTTCATGCTGTGCCCCGCGCCCACCGGGCCGGCGTGGGTGATGTTCTCGGCAAAGCATTCCAGCAGCGGCCGGCACTCGTCCAGCAGCGCGGCGTCACCGCCCACCAGCAGGTTGAGCCGGCCTTCGGCGGCTTCTTTGGGCGTGCGGGTCATGGGCGTGTCGAGAAAGCGCCCGCCTGCGGCCTGCACCAACTGCGCCATGCGCACGGTGGACGAAGGGATGGCGGTGGAGCAGTCGATCACCACCGTGCCCGGCCGCAGGCCCTCGACCACGCCGCCAGGGCCGGTCAGCACGGCCTCGACCTGGGGCGAGCCGGTGAGCACCAGGATGACGACGTCCGAGCGTGCGGCCAGTGCCGCCGCGCGTTGAAAGATTTGCACACCGGCGGCCTTCAAGCCATCCAGCGGCTGGTTGCCGGCGTGCTCCAGCACCGCCAGCGCGTGGCCATGCTTGACAAGGTTGCTGGCAATGCCATGGCCCATCAGGCCGATGCCGACCATGCCCACTGCGATGTTCATGGTCAGTCCTTGGGCGCCAGCTTGTCCTGGGTCTTCGTGTCGAAGTCGCTGGCCTCGTGCCGCTCGTGCAACTGGCTGGCCGGGTCGCCCATCACGCGGTTGACCTTGCGGCCACGCTGCACTGCCGGGCGCTGCTGGATCTGGTCGGTCCAGCGCTGCACATGGGTGTAGTCCTGCACCTGCAAGAACTCACCGGCGCCGTAGGTCAGGCCCTTGGCAAGCGCACCGTACCAGGGCCACACGGCGATGTCGGCGATGGTGTAGTCGTCGCCCGCCAGGTAGGGGCTTTCCGCCAGACGGCGGTCCAGCACGTCGAGCTGGCGCTTGACTTCCATCGCGAAGCGGTCGATGGCGTATTCGATCTTGGTGGGTGCATAAGCATAGAAGTGGCCGAAGCCGCCGCCCAGGTAGGGCGCGCTGCCCATCTGCCAGAACAGCCACGACAGGCACTCGGCGCGGCCGGCCGCATCGGTGGGCACGAAGGCGCCGAACTTCTCGGCCAGGTACAGCAGGATGGCACCCGACTCGAACACCCGGATCGGCTTGGCGCCGCTGTGGTCCACCATCACCGGGATCTTCGAATTGGGATTGGCCGCCACGAAACCGCTGCTGAACTGGTCGCCATCGCTGATGCGGATCAGCCAGGCGTCGTACTCGGCACCGCCGTGGCCCAAAGCCAGCAGTTCTTCCAGCATCACCGTCACCTTCACGCCATTGGGTGTGGCCAATGAATACACCTGCAGCGGATGCCGGCCCACCGGCAGGTCCTTGTCATGCGTGGGCCCGGCGATGGGGCGATTGATGTTGGCGAAGCGGCCCCCGTTGCCCTTGTTCCAGGTCCAGACCTTGGGCGGGGTGTATTCGGCGTGATCAGACATGCATGGACTCCTGGCGACAGACGTGTGGGTTGGCTCCGACGGATCATAGAGGCCGACAGCAAGCCCCCTGAATCACCCTGGAGACCACCCGCATGCCCATCAACACCCGCCGAACCCTGGCCTGCGCCGTTGCCCTGGCGCTGTGCGCACCTGCCGCCGCACTGGCCCAGGCCGCCTACCCCAGCAAGCCCATCACGATGGTGGTGCCCTTCCCGCCCGGTGGCCCCACCGACCTGGTGGCCCGCGTGCTGGCGCAGAAGATGGGCGAGCAGATGGGCCAGCCCATCGTGGTGGACAACCGCGCCGGCGCCAACAGCAACATCGGGGCGGCGGCCGTGGCCAAGGCCGCGCCCGATGGCTACACCGTGCTCTACAACACCTCGGCCGTCACCCTGAGCCCGGCGCTGTACAAGACCATGCCCTACAGCGTGAAGCACGATCTGGCGCCCGTGGCACTGACGGCGGTGGTGCCGCTGGCCCTGGTGGTGGCCAACAACGTGCCGGCCAACAACCTCAAGGAGTTCATCGCCTACGCGCGGGCCAACCCGGGCAAGCTGTCGTACGGCTCGGCGGGCAACGGCAACATCACCCACCTGGGCGCCTTCCAGTTTGCCAAGGCCACCGGCATCGACGCGGTGCACATCCCCTACAAGGGCAGCGCGCCGGCCGATGTGGACCTGGCCGCCGGGCAGATCCAGTTCATGACCGAGACCATCAACTCCATCATGGCCTTCGTCAAGGACAAGCGGGTCAAACTGCTGGCCGTCACCACACCGCAGCGCGTGCCCGCCTTCCCCGATGTGCCCACCCTGGCCGAAGCCGGTGTGCCCGGCAGCGAGGCCGGCGCCTGGCAAGGCCTGATGGTGCCCGCCAAGACCCCCAAGGCCATCGTCGACCGGCTCAACGCCGAGGTGATGAAGGCCCTGCAAAGCGCCGACGTGCGCGCCAAGCTGGCCCTGCAGGCCACCGAGGCCCTGGGCAGCACGCCCGAGGAGTACGGCGCCTACATCGACAAGGAACTGCTGCGCTGGAGCCAGGTGGTCAAGGCCTCGGGCGTCACCCTCGAATGAGCGACGCGCCAGGCGGGCAGCGCCGCAGGTGACAGGCGGCTGCCGGTGGCCGGTGTAGGCTCACGGCCCCACATCTGCCCCGCTCCCCCGATCCCGCCCATGCCCTTGCCACCGCCCGCCTGCGACCGCCGCGCCTCGCACACCCGCACCATCACCATCCAGTCCTACGCCCGCAGCGACGGGCTGTGGGACCTGGAAGGCCACCTCACCGATGTGTGGCCCGAGCCGATCCGCAAGGCCGACACGGTGCTTGCCGCCAATGCGCCGATGCACGCCATGTGGCTGCGCCTGACCATCGATCCCAGCGCCACCATCGTGGCCGTGGCCGCCCACACCGACGCCGGCCCCTACGACAACGCCTGCGGTGCCATCGCGCCCGACTACCAGAAGCTGGTGGGCGTGCGCGTGGCGCGCGGCTACCGCGACGCCATCCGCCAGTTGCTGGGCCGCACGGCCGGCTGCACCCACATGAACGAGCTGGCCGGCGCCATGGGCAGCGCCGCGATGCAGGCGATGTGGAGCGATCTGGCCACCGACACCGAACACAAGCCCATGAGCGTCGACGGCTGCCACGCGCTCAAGAGCGATGGGCCGCAGGTGGCGAAGTTCTTTCCACGTTGGCACCGCCCGGCAGTCTGATGGCCACTGGCATCGGCTGACATGGCCAAGGGTCAGGTCGACGCTGCAACGCCCGTCTGCGCCCGTGTGCGCGCGCCGGTGCCCGCCGGTGCCCGCTGTACAGGGCGGGTGTGCCCGATGTGACGGCCGCGCAGCCCGGCGCTGTGAAAGACTCAGCCTGCCTCCCGGTGTAGCCGGGCCTGTTCTACCCCCGCCTTATCCACCTTGAAAGGGTTGCCCCATGCGCCAGGCCGTCGTCGTTTCTTATGCCCGTACCGGCTTGGCCAAGGCCGGGCGCGGTGGTTTCAACAACACCTCCAACATGGCCATCCTGGGCCATGCCATCGAACATGCGGTGCAGCGCGCCGGGGTTGATCCGGCCGAGGTCGAAGACGTGATCGCCGGCTGCGTGGCCGCATCGGGCAATGTGGCGCGCGCCGCTGCCATGCTGGCCGGCCTGCCGGTCACCACCTCGGGCATGACCTTGCACCGCGCCTGCTCGTCGGGCTTGAACGCCATCGCCGTGGCTGCCCACCACATCGTCGAAGAAGGCGCCAGCGTGATGGTCGGCAGCGGCGTCGATTCGATCAGCTACCAGGGCGGCGGCGGCGGCGGCCGCGACCCGCGCCTGACCGAGCTGCTGCCCGCCTTCTGGATGCCGATGATCGAGACCGCCGACATCGTGGCCGAGCGTTACGGCCTCAGCCGCGAGTACCAGGACGAGTACTCGCTGCAATCGCAGCAGCGCATGGCCGCCGCGCAGGAAGCGGGCAAGTTCAAGGACGAGATCATCTCGGTCAAGACCCAGATGAAGGTGGTCAACAAGGACACCAAGGAAGAGACCTTCGTCGATGCCGTGGTCGACCGCGACGAGTGCAACCGCCCCGACACCACCCTGGCGGGCCTCGCCAAGCTGGCGCCGGTGATGGGGGCCGGCAAGTTCGTCACTGCCGGCAACGCCAGCCAGCTGTCGGACGGCGGCGCGGCCGTGGTGCTGATGGAAGCCAAGGAGGCCGAGCGCCGTGGCCTGCAGCCTCTGGGCGCCTTCAAGGGCTGGGCGGTGGCCGGTTGCCAGCCCGACGAGATGGGCATCGGCCCGGTGT
>JANOAQ010000159.1:0-1924 GCA_031411195.1 Burkholderiaceae bacterium
CAGCAGAACGCCGCCCTGGTGGAAGAAAGCGCGGCCGCCGCCGAGCACCTGAGCGACCAGGCGCGCGCCCTCACCGGCATCGTGGCGCGCTTTCGGCTGACCGCCTGAAAGTCTTGAAGCAACGGCTCTCAACCCGCCGGGCCACACGCCGATAACCCATTGACGAGCTTTCGTCATCGACCCCACAGCCGTTTACCCGGAGACCGCACCACCATGGACATGATCACCGACGCCGCCCAGGTGGCACGCCACGAAGCCAACCGCGCCATTGCCGCCGCCGGCAGCCGCTCAGCAGGCGCCACCGCCGCCAATGGCGAGTACCTCACCTTCCGCCTGGGCGCCGAGGAATACGGCATCGACATCCTGCGGGTGCAGGAAATCCGCAGCTACGAGCAACCCACCCGCATCGCCAATGCCCCCGCCTTCCTCAAGGGCGTGGTCAACCTGCGCGGCGTGATCGTGCCCATCATCGACCTGCGCCTGAAGCTCGGTTGCGACAGCGCCGAATACAACCACTTCACCGTGGTCATCGTATTGAATGTGCGTGGCCGGGTGGTGGGCGCGGTGGTCGACTCGGTCTCGGACGTGCTGGAGCTGGCCGGTGAAACCATCCGCCCGGCGCCTCAGCTGAACGCCACCATCGACGCCAACTACATCACCGGCATCGGCAGCGTGGCCGACCGCATGCTGATCCTGATGGACATCGAAGCACTGATGAGCAGCAACGACATGGGCCTGATGGAGTCTCTGGCCGCCTGACCCCGACGCCCGTCACACACCGGCCACCCGGACTGCAACGACGATCGTCCATCCCGCGAGAAAAGCGCAATGACTCTGAAGATTTCAACCCGCATGTGGCTGCCCACGGCTGCCGTCGCCGGCATCATGGTCGTGATGGCCGGCACCGTGGCCGTTCGCACGACCAGCCAGATCGCCCAGGCCGAAGACCATCAGCGCGCCCAGGCGGCCAAACTGACCGATGCCTCGGCCTGGCAATTGGAGACCAACGCCCAGTTCGTTCGGGTGGTCGCCCAGATCGTGTCCAGCGACGCGGCCGTCGTGACCCACTTCAAGCCCGAGATGGTGGCGGTGGTCGAGCGGGTGAACGTGCTGCAAAAGCAAATCGAGGCGGCGGCCACCGATCCGGACGAAAAGGCCGCGCTGGAGCGCGTGGCCGATGCACGCAAGGCCTACATCGCTGGCCGCAACGAGGCGCTGAAGCAGCGCGAGGCCGGCCAGAACGACGCCGCGATGGCCGCCCTCAACGGCCCGGTCATGACCCTGATTGCCAACTACCGCGCGGCCCAGCAAGCCTATGTCGACCAACAACAGGAGCGCGGCAAGGCGCTGCGCGAGGCCATGGGCGCCGACCGTCTGCGCACGGTCTGGATCGTCATCGGCGTGATGGCCGCCATCGTGCTGGGCCTGGCCATTGGCACGGCCATGCTGGTGCGGTCGGTGTGCCGCCCGATGGACGCCCTGGCCAACGCCGCACGCCGCATCGGCGAGGGCGATCTGGACGTGGCGGTGGACAACAGCCGCGACGACGAGATCGGCGCGGTGCAGAAATCCCTGGCCGCCATGCGAGATGCCTTGCGCGGCATCGTGGGTGAAGTGCGCCAGTCGGCCGAATCGATCCAGGTGGCCAGCGCCGAAGTGGCCAGCGGCAACACCGACCTGAGCCAGCGCACCGAGCAGGCGGCCAGCAACCTGCAGCAGACCGCCGGCTCCATCGAACAGCTCACCAGCAATGTGCGCCAAAGCGCCGACGCCGCCGCCCAGGCCAACCAGCTCGCCAGCAGTGCCTCGGCCGTGGCCCAGCGCGGCGGCCAGGTGGTCAGCCAGGTGGTGAGCACCATGAACGAGATCAACACCTCCAGCAAGCGCATTGCCGACATCATCGGCACCATCGACGGCATCGCCT
>JANOAQ010000160.1:0-9723 GCA_031411195.1 Burkholderiaceae bacterium
ACGGCCTGCTGACACCGGCCGTGTCATCGGAATAGGCGCTGCGCGTCGTCAAGCAGCCCGGTGTTTGTACCTCGCCGCTGGCACGGCGGTCGTTCAGGGTGTGTGCCCGGCGCGCGCCGGCCCGTCGATCCAGAGGTGCCAGACCGCGATGAACATCGCGGCGATCGTCGGGCCGATGATGAAGCCGTTGATGCCGAAGACCGCCATGCCGCCCAGGGTGGTGATCATCACCACATAGTCGGGCAGGCCGGCATCCTTGCCGACCAGCATCGGACGCAGCAGGTTGTCGGCCAGCCCGATCACCAACACGCCGTAGGCGACCAGCGCCAGGCTCTGCCAGGTTTGTCCGGTGACCAGAAAGTAGACCGCTACCGGAAACCAGACCAGCCCCGCGCCGATCATCGGCACGAGGGACAAGAAGGCCATCACGACAGCCCACAGCAAGGCCGCCTTGACGCCCAGCGCCCAGAAGGCCAGGCCGCCCAGCAGGCCCTGGATGCCAGCAATGAGCAGACTGCCCTTCACCGTTGCGCGCACCACGGCCAGGAACTTGGCCACCAGCTCCTGCTTGAACTGCGGCGGAACCGGCAGCGCCCTTTTGGCCAGGCGCGCCAGCGCGTCACCATCGCGAACCAGAAAAAACGCCAGGTACAGCGCAACACCCAGACTGCCCAGGAAGCCGAAGGTGTCGGCGCCGATGCCAAAGGCCTGCGACGCCATGAACTGGCTGCCTTGCGCCAGCGCTTCGGTGACTTGCCGCTGCAAATTGTCGAAGTCGGGCACGCCCAGGTACTGCAGCAGCGTGCTCACCCAGGCCGGCAAGGCGTCGAACAGGCCCCGCAGGTAGAGCGCCGGATTCCACTCACCCGAGGCGATGTGCTGGTAGACGATCGACGCCTCGCGCCCCAGGGACGCGGTCACCAGCGCCAACGGCAGTACACCGGCCACCAGCACGATCAGCATCACCAGTGCCGCTGCCGCGTTGCGGCGTTGCTTGAGCCGCCTAAGCAGACGCCGGTAGACGGGCATGAGCAGCATCGCGATGATGAGCGCCCACAAGATGGCGCCATAGAACGGCAGCAGGATCCAGCCCAGCGCCAGGGCGCTGACGGCCAGCAGCAGCGGCGGCATCAGGCGGCTCGGGCGAGGGGCGTCTGGTCGACGCGGATGCCGGCGGGACTTGGCGAGACTGCGTGCATGGCACTGGCCTTCCTGTCGGTACATCGATTGAAACGTGAACCTTAGCGGCCGGGTTCGGCCTCGTCTGTATGGCGCCGCACAGTCGCGTCGGCCTGGTGCCTGAAGACGCGAGGCCTATGGTTGAATCGCCGGCGCCGGACAACGACGCAGGCAACCCTGAAAGCGCCATGCCCTGGTGCAACGACATGCCCGGATTCAACAAGCGATGAGCCCAACGTTTGCAGCACCCTCTCGACCAAAGTTTGGCAATGCCGGGGCCGCCATGGTCGTGCTGCTGCTGGCCGCCTTGGCGGCGGTGCCGCTGCTGGCGACCGACTTTCAGCTGTTTCGCTTCACCAACATCCTGATCTACGCACTCGCGCTGATCGGCATGAACCTGCTGGTGGGCTTCAACGGCCAGATATCGCTGGGGCACGGCGCGTTCTATGCGGTGGGCGCCTACGTCACTGCCTTGCTGGTGGCGCACGGCGGCGTGGCGCACTGGGTTGCGGTGCCGGTGGGCGGCATCGTCTGTCTGGGCGTCGGCTTCCTGTTCAGCCTGCCGATACTGCGCCTGCAGCCCATGCATCTGGCGATGGCCACCTTCGCCATCGGTGCGGTGCTGCCCAGCGTCGCCAAGTGGAAGGTGCTGGAGCCCTGGACCGGCGGCACGCAGGGCCTGGGCTTCGACGATCCCAAGGTGCCATTCGGGTTGGCGCTGCGCTTTGACCAGTGGATCTACCTGTTGGCCCTGCTGCTGCTTGCAGTGTCGTTCTGGCTGACCTTCAACCTGCTGCGCGGCCGGGTGGGCCGCGCTGTCATCGCCATTCGAGACCATCCGATCGCCGCCCAGTCCATGGGCATCCGCAACGCGGTCTACAAGGCGGCGATCTTCGGTATCAGCGCCATGCTCGTGGGCCTGGCTGGCGGCCTGGCGGCGCTGTCCATGCGTTTCGTGGCGCCGGGCATGTTCGGCTTGTTCCTGTCCTTCGGCTTCCTGATCGGCATTGCGGTGGGCGGGCTCGGCAAGCTCAGTGGCGCCCTCTACGGGGCGGTGTGCCTGCAGTTCATCTTCCTGGTCGTCGGGGCGTCGGCCAGTTCCTTGCGCACATCGAACACACCCTTGGTCTACGGGGTGGTTCTGATCGTCTTCCTGTGCCTGGTTCCGAACGGCATCGCCGGCCTGGTGAACAGCGCCCAGGCCCGCCTGCGCCGGGCGCGTGCGGGCCCGTGATCGGGCGGGCGAGGCGCCCGACCCGCCTAATGGCCGAAACGGGCCTTCCGGGCACTAGCGTCGATTTGCCGGCGGGGGTAGTCGATGCCGCTGAATTCGGCATAGTCGGCCAGGCTGCGCACGCGGCCCAGGCCGAAGGCGCCCAGGTCGGTACCGTGCCACAGCAGGCCGGCCAACCGGTGGTTGGCCGCTTGCATCAAATAGGCCGAGCGCACAGCGCGTTGTGCGTCCAGCTCGGGCGACCAGTGCAGCGGCCGCGGCGCCTCGTCGGCCTTGTGGTACTGGTGGTAGACCGGCATGGCTGGGGCGTGGAACAGGTCCCATCCGCGTGTCCACGCGCGCAGGGCCAATGCCTGCTCTTCGCCATGAAAGTACAGGCGCGGGTCGTAGGGCAGTTCATCGACCACCCGCCCCGGCGCCAGCAGGCAGCCGGTGGCCACGTGGAAGCCGGGCACCGGTTCGTCGCTGGCCACGGCAACGCCCTCGAAGGTGAGCACCGGATGGTCTGGCGCAAACTGGGCGGCATCGCTCACCACATGCGCCAGCACCTGCGGGCTGACCACCGTGGCGTAAGGTTCGCCCGCCCGCATGCTGAACGGGTTGGGATAACTGCTGACCAGGCAACGCGGGTTGCGCTCGACACACCGTTGGCCCAGGTGCAGCAGGCGTTCGTCCCAGCCCGGCTCGAACCAGGTGTGTGAATCCACCTGAAAGTACCAATCTTCACCCTGGTACAGGCCCATGGCCAGCGCCCGGGCCCAGCAGGGGCCGCGCGCCTCCAGGGCATGCACGCGCAACCAGCGTACCTGTTGATGGGCCCAATCGGCATGCAGTTGCAGACGCTGCGCGGGCACCGCCTGCTCCACCACACCGAAGCTCACCCGCGAAGGATCGCATGCCTGGCTGTAGGCACTGCGCAGCGTGAACTCCAGCATCGGATCACAGTAGGACGCCACGCTGACGAACAGCGTGGGCGCACGGCGGCCTGGCCCCGTCATGCCGGGCGGTAGCTCACTTCGCGCCGGTGCTCCACCAGGCGAAGGCGGGCGGGGCGGACCAGGGTCTGGCCATCGAAGTGCCGCAACGGCAGGTTGGCGGCATTGAGCAAATCCACCACGCTCGTCAGCGGCAGGGCCGCAGGCTGGTAGCCGCGCAGCACCCACAGGCCGATGGTGCGGCAGTTGTCCCAGGCCCACAGGTCGTGCCAGTGCAGATCGCGCTCGCTCCACACCGACACATGGGCTTCAGAAGCCACGCCGTTGACCGCATCCTGCACCACGAACTCGGGCGCCAGCACCACCACCCAACCACATCGGTAGACCAGTGCGTTGAGCAGGTCCTGGCCATCGCTCTTGGGCAGGTGCTCCAGGCAGTCGCCCAGCAGGGCCAGGTCGAAACGTTCGCCCGGCGTGCGGCGCCACCAGGTGCGAACGTCCTCGGCCACCACCTCGTGGTAGAGGTCGGCCAGGCCGAACTGCTGCACGTAACTGGCCTCCACTTCGATGGCGGTGCGTCGGCACTCGGGTGCCTGCGCGGCCAGCATGCGACCGTACTTGCCGGCGCCCGCGCCCACGTCCAGCGCGCGCTGGGGCGCCAGGTGGCTGATCAGTTGATGCACGACGGCATCAAAGACGGGAAAGGATCCGGGCATGACGGCAGCAAATGCGAGTGGCCAAACCTCACATTGCACCGCCTGCATGTGACACCTTGATGAGCCCGCAGTGCAAAGCTTGCACCGAAAACCGACTGGGCTTAAATTGTATAAATCATTTACTCCATTCTTTGAGGCCCATGATGAGCACCCTGCCCGAAGCCAAGCCGGCCCCGGCCGCCAAAACCAACCCAACCCCGGCGGCCAAACCTCCTGTCGCAGACAAGCCACCTGTCGCAGACAAACCAAGTGCCGTTGCCAAGCCACGTGCAGTTGCCAAACCACGTGCAGTTGCCAAACCACGTGCGGTTGCCAAACCACGGGCTGCGGCCAAACCACGGGCTGCGGCCAAGCCGCGCGCGGTGACCAAGCCCGCCCAGCCCAAGGCCCCGGCGGCACCCCCGGCCAAGGCGCGCAAGAGCGCCCCCGCCGCACCGGCTCAGGTGGCTCTGGCAGCGGCCCCGGCCAGCGTACCCAAGGTTCACCGTGTGAAGGAAAAGCTGGTTCGGGACAGTTTCACCATGCCGCGCGCCGAGTTTGCGGTGATCCAGGAACTGAAGGAACGCGCCCTGGGCTTCAAGCGCGCCACCAAGAAGAGCGAGCTGCTGCGTGCCGGCCTTCAGGTCCTGGCCGCGCTGGATGACGCCACGCTCAAGACCGTGCTAGACCTGCTGCCGGCGCTGAAGGCCGGGCGGCCGAGCAAAGGCAGCTGAACTCCCGCACTGCGCCCACAGGTTCTGGCTCAAGTGTCATCAAGGCGGGCCGAAGTAGCGGGTGATGAAACGCCTGCTGACCGTGCTGCTGATGTTGGCGACCTGGGCGCATGCCCAGATGCCCAGCACCGAGGAAATGGCGCGCGCCACCGCTGCCACGGCAGACCAGGCCCGCCAATCGGGCATGGTGCTGCGCACCGGCACGCTGTGGTTGGCGGCGCTGCGCGAACGCGCCCCTTTGGTGGCTGCCTACGGCCAGGGGGTGTGTCAGCTGGGCTACTCGTCCTACACCCCGGGGCGTGACTACCGGTGGTTGTTCCCAACCCTCACCCCGGCCCAGCGTGAAGCCTGGCTGGCCGGCATCGTGCACCACGAGTTGGCGCACTGTGTCGAGCAGGCAGACCAACCCCAGGGCAGGCGCGGTGCCCAGGCCATCACCGAAGGCGGCCCAGGTCACCGTTGGCACGAAGTCTTGGCCGACCTGGCCTTTGCCCTGCATGTCGACCGCGCCAGCGCCGACGGCGAAGGGCTGGTCCGGCAGATGGCCGATCTGCGCGCCGCCCAGCGCACCAGCGACCCTGAGCACGACACCTCGGCCGAATTGCGCTGCTACCTGCAGCACCGTTCAAGCATCCACCCTGAAGAGGCCTGGCTGGCACGCCTGCAGGCCTGGCGCCGCCGCTGCTGGAGCGGCGCGCCACCGGCCTGAGGCGCCGCCCCGCCGGGCCGCCAAGCAGCCAGGCAGCCGGCGCAATCAGGCCAGTTCGCCCCAGCCGGTGGCTACTCGGCGGTACCGGCCCTGCGCATCCAGGGCGTCGGGCAAGAGTTCTTCGGCCGTGGCCTCCAGCAGTTCAGCACCCTTGATCGCCTCGATGGCCGGGCGGGGCAGCTTGTAGGGCAGCTGCCGCATGCTGCGGCTGTCCACGTCGTAGAGACAGAAGCTGTACACCATCACGGTACGGGTTGGGCGGCCGGACTGGAACATGGTCAAACCCCTTGACGCTGGAGATCTGAACGACATTTTGCGCGACCAGCCTTGCCCGTCAAGCTCCGCGCACAATCCGCGCCCATGGAACTGACCTCGCCCACTGCACGGTACGGATCTGATCGCCACGGCCTGGTGTGCGGCTTCCTCTTCGAAAATCAGGCCGCTGGGCGGCCGATCACCCTGGACGACGCCCTGGCGTGGCTGGCCGTGACCGGGTCGGGCACCAGCGGTGGTTTCCTGTGGCTGCACTTCAACCTGACCGATGCCTCGGCCGAGTCGTGGATGAAGACGCACCTGCCCTTGGCGCCCGAGTATTTCGAGGCCCTGCACGAAGGATCGCGTTCCACGCGCATCGAAGACGCGTCCGACCAGCTGGTGGCGGTGGTCAACGACGTAGCCTTCGAGTTTTCGTTCGATCCCTCGGAGATCGCCTCGCTCTGGATGACGCTGAACGACCGGCTGGCCGTCAGCGCCCGCACCCACCCGCTGCGGTCGGTGGACCGGCTGCGCCAGGCGGTGAAGGACGGTTGCCGGTTCGACACGTCGATGGCGCTTTTGAACCACCTGCTGCACGACCAGGGCGATGTGCTGGTGCGCATCGTGCGCGACGCCACCTTGCAGACCGACGCGGTGGAAGACGCCCTGGCCACGGGCAAGTTGCAGCCCAAGCGTGCCACCCTGGGCAAGCTGCGGCGCTTGCTGGTGCGCCTGCAACGCCTGCTGGCACCTGAACCCGGTGCCTTGTTTCGCCTGCTGCGCCAACCACCGCCGTGGATAGCGCCGCACGATCTGGACGAGTTGCGCCAGTCGACCGAAGAGTTCTCGATGGTGCTGCGCGACCTGGCTACGCTGCAAGAACGCATCAAGCTGCTGCAGGAAGAAATCACCGCCCAGGTCGGCGAGCAGACCAACCGCAGCGTCTTCACCTTGACCGTGGTCACCGTGCTGGCCCTGCCCATCAACATCATCGCCGGCCTGCTGGGCATGAATGTGGGCGGCATCCCGCTGGCGGACAACCCGCACGGCTTCTTCTGGATCGCCGCCCTGGTCATCACCTTCACAGTGGTGGCGGGTTGGCTGGCCTTCAGACAGCGCGAGTGACTCCGGCGCAGCGCGCCCACCACGGTCACCGTCACGCCAGATTCACGCAGCCCCGTCAGCATCGGTGATTGCGGTCTGGGCCAGGACGCCCAGGCGGTGGCCGATTGCAAAGTGCAATTGCAGGCCTGCTGCACCCACTTTCACCGATGGAGGACTTGCCCATGACCCCATTCTTCGAGGCGCTGCGCGTCCAGCGCTGGGACGACCACCGCTTCTACCACCAGAGCCGCATCAACCAGAGCCTGCACTTTGTCTCGGCCATCAGCTTTCTGGTGGCCTATGCGATGCTGTTCATCGACCCGCCGGTGGCCGCCCTGATCGGCTGGCTGGTGTCGATGACCACCCGCCAGAGCGGCCACTTCTTTTTTGAGCCGCTGGACTTCGACCATGTCAACCAGGTCAGCCATGCGCACAAGGAAGCCATCAAAGTGGGCTACAACCTGCGCCGCAAGGTCGTGTTGATCGCCATCTGGGCCGCCGGCCCGGTGGCCGTGGCGCTGCAGCCCGACCTGTGGGGCCTGCTCACGCCGCAGGCCGGCCTTGCCGGCTATGCCCACAACGTGGGCTGGCTGTGGCTTTGGCTGGGCGTGGCCGGGCTGCTGTTGCGCACGGTGCACCTGTTCATCCTGCGTGATGTGCAGACCGGCCTGGTGTGGTGCCCCAAGATCCTGACCGACCCCTTCCACGACGTGGTTCTCTACCACAAGGCCCCGCTGGCGTTGCTGCGCGGCGAGTTGCTCGACCCGATGCACCATGTGCGCGCCAGCGCCCGGCGCTGAGCGCACGTTGAACCTTGCCGCAACGACGAAGGGCCGCCTCGGCGGCCCTTTGCACGGTCAGGCACCCTTCAGAAGCGATGCGCCAGCATCTCCCGAAAGATGCCGCGCTTGATGGCGCGGTTGGTCAACTGCGTGTCGTTCCACCACCAGCCGTCGGCCTGCATCTCCAGGGCCGCCGCCACGAAGCGCTGCACCACGTCGTCGAACTCGGCCTCGCTGTAGTTCAGGCTGAAGATGAGGCGCCCCGTGCCTACCCAGCTCAAGGCCAGGCCATGGGCGCGCAGGTAGAACTGCAGCATCCAGTTGTAGCGCGACGGACGGGTGTAGAACACCGTCCACACCGAGCCGAGGTTGGCCACCTGCACCGGCACGTCGGCCTCGCGCAGGCGCAGGTTCATGCGGTCGGCGCGGGCATTCCAGCGCGCATCCAGGCCTTGGTAGATCGCACGGATATCGGGCGAGTCCAACTGCTCGAGAAACACCTGCATGGCGGCCATCACATAGGGATGGGCGTTGAAGGTGCCCCTTGCAAAGCAGATGTCGGCCGGCCGGTCTTCTCGGTAGCGCTTCATCAGCGCGCGTCGGCCGCAAACCACCCCCACCGGGAAGCCGCCGCCCAGGGTCTTGCCATAGGTGACCATGTCGGCGCCCACGCCGAAGTACTCTTGCGCGCCACCCGGCGCGAGACGGAAGCCGAGAAACACCTCGTCGAAGATCAGCACGATGCCCCGCTCGGTGCACACCTGGCGCAATTGCTGCAGCCAGCGGGTGTAGGCCTCGCGGTCGAAGGCCGCGCTGCGGCCGCTGTCCACCAGCGACCCATCGCCCGGTGCGCCCTGGTTGGGATGCAGGGCCTGCAGCGGGTTGACCAGCACACAGGCGATGTCCCGGCGCTTGCGCAGCACACGCAGGCTGTCGGCGTCCATGTCTTTCAGGGTGTAGGTGTCGCGCGGCTTGACCGGGTTGCCCGGGCCGGGCTGCACGTCGTCCCACCAGCCATGGTAGGCGCCGCAAAAGCGCACCAGGTGGGTCTTTCGGGTGTGGTAGCGGGCCAGCCGCACCGCTTGCATCACGGCCTCGGTGCCGCTCATGTGGAACGACACCTCGTCGAGCCCGGAGATCGCCTTGAGGCGGTCGACGTTGAAGGCCACGCTGGGGTGGTAGGCACCCAGCACCGGACCCAGGGCCTGGGCGCGGCGTGTGCCCTCGGCCATGCAGTGCTTGTAGAAGTCGACGCCGAACACGTTGACGCCGTACGACCCGGTGAGGTCGAAGAACTGGTTGCCATCGAGGTCGGTCACCCGAACGCCCGACGACTCACGCACGAAGCTGGCCACCTTGAGGTGTTTGCGCAGGTAAGGGCTGTACTGGAAAGGCACCCGGTAGGCGCTGGTGAACTGCAGATCCGACAGCCCCTGCGCAGTGTGGGTGGTCATGGCCAAGGACCGTGCAAAGCGCCGCTCGAACAACGCCGACAGATTCTGCAGGCCGGCGCGCCGCAGCGACACCGCCTCGGCCGGTGCCTTGTCCGAATTGAAGAATCGGTCTCGGTCGTAGGCGTAGCCCGGCAGCAGGGCAGCCACCCGCTTGGCCATGCGCGAATGCCCGGTCAGCGAAGGGTGCTTGGCCATCGACAACTCCAGCCGTCGCTTGGCCAGGGGCCATGTCACCGCCAGCGCGGCCAAGGCCAGCGCCGAGAGTGCAAACGTTTCGTTCATTGCAGTCCTCCATTTCTGAATCTGCCTTTCTAAACAACCGCCTTGACACCCTGATGAAGCCCAGCGCCCTGCGTGACCGCCTGTTGCAACAGGAAGACATCAACTTCCTGTTGACCAACCGCATCCCCCGTCTTGCGGCCACCCGCCTGATGGGTTGGTTCAGCCAGATCCGACACCCCCTGGTCAGCCGCTTGTCCATCGGCGCCTGGAAGCTGTTCGCCGAGCTTGACCTGCGGGATGCGCGCCAGCAGCGGTTCGACAGCCTGCACGACTGCTTCATCCGCGAGCTCCAGCCCGGTGCCCGCCCCGTCGATCCCGATGCCCGGGTGCTGAGCAGCCCGTGCGACGCCATCGTGGGCG
>JANOAQ010000161.1:0-14994 GCA_031411195.1 Burkholderiaceae bacterium
GGCATGTCCAAGCGCCCCGGCATGGCCCGGATGGCGCGGGTGGCGCCCAGTCCGTCCAGGTGGGGCATCTGCACATCCATCAGCACCAGGTCATAGCGCATGGCGCGCACGCGCTCCAGGGCCTGCAGCCCGTCGCTGGCCAGGTCGGCGTGCAGGCCGACGTCTTCCAGCAACTGCAGCGCCACCACCTGTATCAGCGCGGTGTCTTCCACCAGCAGCAGGCGGCAGCCCTGCCGGTCGCGCAGCAGGATGTCAAAGCCGGGCCGCGCGCCCCGCAGGTCGGCGGTCGGGTTATGGGTGCTCAGCAGTGTGGCCAGCGCCTGTTGCAGTTCATTGAGCACGATGGGCTTGTCGAGCACGCGGCTCAGCCCGCTGCCCTGCACCAGGTGGTCGGGCAGTTGCGGACCGAAGGCGGTGATCATCAGGTGCAGTGGGCGGTGCGCCAGCGGCAGGGCCTGCAGCCGCCGCACGCACTGCAGGCCGTCCATGCCGGGCATCTGCCAGTCGATCAGGCAAAGGTGGAAACCATCGCCGGCCGCATCGGCGGCGGCCACGGCGGCCAAGGCCTGTTCGCCGCCCGCCACGGCTTCGGCGCGCAAACCCAGGGCCTGCAGCATTTCCACCAGCACGGCGCGGGCTTCAGGCAGGTCGTCCACCACCAGGGCGCGCAAGCCGGTGGCCGCCAGCGCGGGGCGCGCCTGGTGCTCACCCAACCCGGCGGGCAAGGGCAAGTCAAAGTGAAAGCTGCTGCCGCCGCCGTCCACCGCGCCGACCGAAAGCGTGCCGCCCATGGCGCTGACCAAAGCCTGGCTGATGGCCAGGCCCAGGCCGGTGCCGCCGAAGCGGCGCGTGGCCGAGCTGTCTGCCTGTTCAAACGCCTGGAAGATGCGTGCGCGCTCTGCCTCGCCGATGCCGATGCCGGTGTCGGCCACCTCGAAGCGCACCACCGCGGCGCGAACCAAGCCCACGCGCACGCTGATGTGGCCCTGCTCGGTGAACTTGACGGCATTGCCCACCAGGTTGATCAGCACCTGGCGCAGCCGCAGGTCGTCGCCATGGCGCCACAGCGGCAGGCCGGGATCGATGCGGTGCACCACTTCCAGGCCTTTCTCGGCGGCACGCTCGCTGACCAGGTGGCACACCTCGTCGACCAGGCCATCGAGTTCGAAGTCGCGTGGCGCCAGCACCAGCTTGCCAGCCTCGATCTTGGAGAAATCGAGGATGTCGTTGAGTACGCCCAGCAGATGGCGGGCCGCACCGCTCAGCTTGCCCAGGTAGGCTTTCTGAGTGCCATTGGCCTCACGCTGCAGCAGATGGGCCAGGCCGATGATGGCGTTCATCGGCGTGCGGATCTCATGGCTCATATTGGCCAGGAAGTCGCTCTTGGCGCGGGTGGCGGCCTGGGCTTCATCGCGTGAGCGGGCCAACTGTGCGGTGCGCTCGCCCACCTCGGCTTCCAGGTGGTCGCGGTGGCGAATGAGCTCGGCTTCCATGGCCAGGCGGGCACCCACATCGCGCACGACGGCGGTGTAACGCAGGGCACCGGCATGCACCGTGCGCGAGATGCCCACTTCCAGCTGCAGGCGGCGGCCGTCGTGGTGCATGCCCTCGACCACCCGACCCGGCGACATGCGGCGCGCGCTGGTGTCTTCGTGGGCAAAGCGGTCCATCAAGGCGCCATGCCTGGTTTGCACCTCGGCCGGCAGCAGCCGGGAAAAGGGCTGGCCGACGATGGCCGCGGCCGCGTGGCCGAACAGGGTCTGGGCTGCATCGTTGAAGCTGTCGATGCGGCCGTCGGGCGTGACGGTGAGCATGGCGTCGGGCGCCTGTGCAAACAGCTCGCGGTAGCGCCGCTCGCCATCGACCGCGCGCGCCATGGCATCGGCCAGCGCTTGCGACATGCGGTTGAAGGACTCGCCGACATCGTGCACTTCTTCGATGGGCTGCGGTGGCACGCGGTGCGCCAGGTCACCGCGACCCAAGGCGTGCGCTGCGCCGCTCAGCTCGCGCAGGGGGCGAACCAGCAGCAGGTCCAGCACGGCGTAGACCACCAGGGCCGCCAGGGCCAGCCAGGCCACTTCCCAGACCCGCTGCTGCAGGCTGGACAGGCGCAAACCGGCCAGCGTGGGCTTCAGGTCCAGCCGCAGCAGCACCTGGCCCTGGCGCGCGCCCCGCAGCTCACCGACCGCTGCGGGCCAGGCAAAGGCCTGTGCCACGACCAGGCGCTGTTGAGCCATGTCCCGGATGACCCGGACATGGCCACTCCCGGCCAAGCCGGCCAGCCACTCGGACTGGATGCTGTCCACCTGGGCAACAGGTAGGCCCTGGTGCGCCGCGCGGGTGCTGGCCACCAAGGTGCCTTGCGGATCGATCGTGGCCGCGTAGGCGACGCGCCGGTCGGTGCTGGTGAGGGCCACCGCTTCTTCGAGCATGGCGCGCTCGCCGTCGGCGGTGCGCTCGGCCACCATCACCAGGTGGGCCAGTTCGGTCCTGGCATGGTCCAGCGCATCGGCCCAGGCATGAGTTTCGGCCTGGCGCACATTGACGATCAGCGAACCCGCCAGCAGCGCGCAGGTCAACAGCAGCAGCACCGCCAGAACGACCACGCGCAGCGAGCGCCGGCGTTGGGGTTTCAGGGCCTCAGGCATGCGCCAGGTAGCGATCGGTGCCCAGGGCGGGCGTGCTGCGCAGCGGGTCGAGGGTGCCAGGCAGCAGCCCTGCACGCCGCATCACCTGCACCAGTCGAAGCGCGCTTTGCTGCAAAGGCGAATCACCGGCGGCCAGCCAGGCGCGGTTGCTGGCCAGGTCAGGCAGGTGGATCAGCTGGAAGGCGCTGATCACTTCGGCTGCAGACAGGCGCAGGCGCGGCGCCATCAACGGGGCTTGCGCTGCGGCATCGCGCAGCCAGTCGCCACGGGCCCGCAACAAGCCGGCTACCAGTGCGCCCACGGCAGCGCCATGCTCGACCAGCGCGCCCGCACGCATGGCCAGCACGTCGACGATCAGCCCCGGCGCCTGGGCGCTGGAAAACAGCGGCCGAGCGCCCTGCTGCATCAGCAGCGAGCGCATCGGCTCAAAAGTGACCAGCGCGTCCACCTTGCCTTCGCGGAAGGCAGCGGCGTGTTGATTGAAATCCAGCGCCACCAGCTTGACGTCATCCGGACCCAAGCCGGCGCGCTGCAAGGCCGCGTCCAGCATCAGGGCGCCACAGGCGCTTTGCTCGAAGCCGATTCGTCGGCCCTTCAGCGCCGACAGGCGGTCAACCGACGGCCCGCCCAGCAGCACATCGGCGCCGCGCGACTCGTCGATCACTGCCACCACTTGCAGGTCCAGGCCACGCGCCCGGGCGCTCAGCACTTCGTCCAGCGTGAGCGCGGCCCCTTCCAGCGTGCCCGAGGCCAGCGCCCGCAGGCTGGCTGTGGCATTGGGCGCCTCGACCAGGCGCACCTGGTCGGCATCCACATGGCGGCGCAACTGCGCCAGGAACATCAGCTCATAGCCCAGCCAGGGGTTGGCGCCCACGCGCACGGCCGGTGTGTCGGGTGCCCGGCAGCCCGCCAGCGCGGGCAGCCATGGGGCGGCCAGCGCGCCCAGCAACCTTCGGCGCGGCCACGCCTGCGGCCAGGCGGTGCGCATCGGCAGGGGGGTGGCGGGCATCAGCAGGGAACAGCAGGGCTTGGTGGCGTGGGCAAAGATCGGCTTTGCCGGATCTTGCACCGCGCCAAGCGAGGTCAAAACCCGGATATCTGGCAACCCACCAGCGCTAATGCGCGGTGCGGTACGACCGCCGGCCAGGGCCGGCACCCACAACTGGCTCAAATGGTAGCGCAGGGGTCACCAGGGTGGTGCCCGGTGGGTGGGCCGTGGGGCAAGGGGCCTCAGCGGGGGGGCAGCGATGCTCAGCCCGCAAAGCGGGCATTCGCTCCGGCAAAGTAGTACCACTCCTGCCGAGCCTCGGCCCGGGCATTGGGAAACAGCAGCCAGCCGTCGCCCGGCGCCTGCACCGCGCTGCCGTTGGCACGGGTGCCGATCAGGTCGCCCGCACGCACGGCGTCAAAGCTTTGCCAATCGCGCGCAAAACGGTCATCAACGTGCTGCTTGTCGACCACATCCTGGATCGACAGCGCCTCGATGGCGGGCACCGGCGCGGGGGCGGGCTCGTCGGTGAGCTGGCAGTGCGCCAGCGTGTTGCGGATGGCCCGGTACGCCACCTCGGGCGATTGCGGGTCGGCATGCTGGCCGCATTCGAGCGTGAGCGCCCAGCCGCCTTGCGAGCGCATGTACTCGGTAGTGCCCACGCCGTAGCGCGGGTGCAGGTCGAGGGTGCCGCCGGGCACGCCTTCGGTGGTGGCCGTGGCCTGGCGGCGCGCCACGCCTCGGGCATAGGTGGCCAGCCAGCCGTCCACCGCCCGGCCCACACCCAGCACGCGCACCAGGGCTTCTTCGGTGGCGGCCTGGCTGAAGGGCTCGACCTCGCCGGTGTTGTTGCGCGGGCCCACCATCACGAAGGCGCGGCCACTGGCCTGGAACGAGTGCAGGTCGAGCAGCCCATCGTGTGCAGCCAGCAACGGGCACAGCCAGTTAGCGATGTGGTCTTCGTACTCACGCGGGCTGGGCGCAGGCGCCAGCGCGCGGTTGAGGTTGCGGTCGCCCGCGCGGCGGCCCATCTGGTAGGCCAGCGGGTTGCACACCGGCACGAAGGTGACGCTGCCCCGGGCGATGACCAGCGCGCCCGATGCGATCTCGGCCACCACCCGGCGGATGCCCAGGGTGCCGCACACCTCATTGCCGTGCACCGCGCCGGTGACGATCAGGCGCGGCCCCGGCGCCATGCCGGTGAAGCTGACCGATTGCAGGGGTTGCAGAGGCGCGTCGATGCCGCTGATGGCGCGGCTGCCGTTGTGGCTGACGTTTTGGTCGACGTTTTGGCCGACGTTTTGGCCGACGTTTTGGCCGACGTTTTGGCTGATGGTGCTCATGGGCCGGCATTGTGCTGCGGCTACAGTGCCGCCATGGCGTCCCACTTCAGCAGCAGCGACCTCGGCAACGCGCTGCGCGTGGCCGTGCTGGACGCCCTGGCGACCGGGCCGCGCTTCGATCCCTTTCCCAACATCGACCTGGCCGTGCTGGCGCTGCCGCCGGGCGGCCCGCCGGTGGCAGCCAATGTGCTGTTCTCGGTTGAGATGCCGTCGGGCCGCTTGGTCGAACGCGCGGATGGCTTCGGCGCGGTGCAAGGCGTGCGCTTCCTGGCCGATGCACGCGGCCCCGACGGCACCTCGCTGGCCTGGGTGGCCGGCACCGACTGGCGCCAACTGCCTGAAGCCACCTTCGCGCCACTGGCCGGCACCGGACCGCAGCGCTTCATTGCGCCCTACCCGGCATCGCTCATCAAGCTGATGGTGGCCGTGGCCGTGGCCCGGCTGGTGGACGACGGCGGCGCGCAGTGGGACGAGCCCTGGCCGTACGGCAGCGCCGTGGGCGCCCTGGCACCCAGCGTGGCGCAGTGGTGCGAGCCCATGATCGTGGCCAGCAGCAACGAGGCCACCAGCGCCCTGGTGGCCCTGCTGCATGCCCGTGGCTTCATCCGGCGTGACGGCTGGGTGGCCGGCCAGCGCGACAGCGGCCGCGAAGTGCACAACGCCCTGCATGCGCTGTTCGACGCCCACGGCCTGGCCACCCTGCGCCTGGCCCATACCAAGCCCGATGGCGGCTGGCTCAATGGCGACGGCGCGGCCGTGGGCCAGTTGCAGATGACCGCCTGGGACACCGTGCGCCTGCTGTGGCGCCTGCTGGCCGACGACGCACCGCCGCCGCCCTGGCTGCCCGCCGTTGCCGCGCCATTGCTCAGCCCCGCCGGGCAAGCGCGGGTGTGGGGCTGGCTGCGCGGCCAGGCCCTGCACGAGGTGCTGTCGTCCACCCTGGTGGCCGGCCAGGCCGGCTGGGTGTCCGGCATCCCGGCGCGCCTGCCAATGCGCTGGATCACCGCCGACGGCGGCGTGGTGGTGGCCGGCAGCCGCTTTGCACCCGATGTGCGGCCCGCCAACGCCGCCGCCGACGCCACCTTTGCGCACAAGACCGGCGGCACCGCGTCGTATGCATCCGATGCAGGCCTGGTGGTGGGCGATGGCGGCCGGCGCTACCTGATCGCCCTGATCACCACCCTGGGCAGCCGGCATGCCCCGACCGCCGACCTGGCCGTGCCCTGGGCCCTGCCGCGCATCGGTGCGGCGGTGGACGCCTGGTTGAAGGCCCGGCTGGAATGACAAGCCACGGCCGCCACGCGCGGGCCACGCCATCCGCCATCCCGTCCACCACCCTTTCCGCCACCCCGTCCGCCACCCCGTCCGCCACTCCGTCCATTTGCGAGACCAACACCATGAAACGCTGGGTCCTGATCGCCGCCACCGTCGCCACCACCACCGCCGGCCTGTTGCTGGCGCCGCTGGCCCATGCGATGGACCTGCAGGGCCACCGGGGCGCCCGGGGCCTGGCCCCCGAGAACACGCTGCCCTCGTTTGCCAAGGCGCTGAGCCTGGGCGTGAGTACCCTGGAAACCGACATCGCCATCACCCGAGACGGTGTGCTGGTGATCTCGCACGATCCGTCCTTGAACCCCGACATCACGCGGGGGCCCGATGGCCAGTTCCTCACCGAGCGCGGGCCGGTGATCCACCACACCGCCTGGGACACGCTGCGCCGCTACGACGTTGGGCGCATCAAGCCGGGCACACGCTACGCCGGCCAGTACCCCGACCAGGTGCCGGTGGACGGCACCCGCCTGCCCACGCTGGACGAGCTGTTTGCGCTGGTCAGGAAATCGGGCAACACCGAGGTTCGCTTTGCGCTGGAAACCAAGCTCACGCCCGGCGCCCCCAACGAGACGGCCGCGCCCGAGCCCTTTGCCCGCGCCCTGATCGCCGCCGTGCGCGCGGCGGGCGTGGCCCGGCGCACCAGCATCCTGTCGTTCGACTGGCGCACCCTGCAGGTGGTGCAGCGCGAGGCGCCCGAAATCGGCGCCGTCTACCTCACCGCCCAGCAGCGCTGGCTGGACAACGTGGGCGCCAACGACGGCGCATCGCCCTGGACGGCCGGCTTCTTGCTGCGCGAGCACGGCGGCTCGGTGCCCCGGCTCATCCATGCGGCTGGCGGCAAGGTGTGGAGCTGCTTTCATGGCGACCTGACGGCCGAGAAGGTCAAGGAGGCGCAGGCCCTGGGCATCCAGGTGCTGGCCTGGACGGTGAACGAGCCGGCGCAGATGACCCGCGTGCTCGACTTCGGCGTGGACGGCATCATCTCCGACCGCGCCGATGTGGCGCGCGCCGTGATGGCCCAGCGCGGCCTGCCGCTGCCGCGCGCCACCCCCGTCGACCCATGATCCGCGCCTGACCCGATTCATCACACCACAACAACCACCCCGGAGACCACCCCATGACCCCCAAGATGCTCGCCACCCTGACCCTGGCCGCCGCCAGTGCCGCCCAGGCCCAGCCCCTGCCCACCGCCGCGCCCGACAGCGTGGGCTTCTCGGCCGAGCGGCTGAAGAACATCGACAACTTCTTCGCCAGCGAGATCGAGCGCAAGCGTGTGCCCGGCGCGGTGGTGGCCATCGCCCGACAGGGCAAGCTGGTGTACTTCAAGGCCTTTGGCGTGGCCGATCCGGCCAAGGGCACGCCGATGGCCACCGACACCATCTTCCAGCTCGCGTCGATGACCAAGATCCAGGCGGCGGTGGGCGCATTGGCCCTCACCGAGCAGGGCAAGCTGCCGCTGCAGAGCAAGCTGGCCGACTACTTTCCGGCCTTCGGCACGGCCGTGGTGGGTGTGCCCGCAGCCGACGGCAAATTCACCACCGAGCCGCAGAAGCGCCCCATCCTGATCCACGACCTGTTTCGCCACACCTCGGGCATGACGTACGGTGGCCGGCCCGATGGCGGCAGCCCGATCTCGGCGCAGTGGCCCAGCGGTGGCGCCGCTCAGAACATGGGCACCGCCGCCCAGATGACCGAAGCCCTGGCCAAGCTGCCCTTGGTCTACCAGCCGGGCACGGTCTTCGAGTACGGCCTGTCGTTCGATGTGTTGGGGGCCGTGGTTGAAAAGGTCACCGGCAAGACCCTGGGCGGCCACCTTGCCGACACCGTGTGGCAGCCGCTGAAGATGGCCGACAGCACCTTCCGCCCGACCGAAGCGCAGCTGGCCCGCGTGGCCCGCGCCTTTGCCAACAACCCGCTGGACGGCAAGCCGCAAGGCATCGCCGCGCTGCAGCGCCCGCCCACCTTCGACTGCGCCGGCGCCTGCGCCTTCGGCACCATGGGCGACTACATCCGCTTCGGCCAGATGCTGCTCAACGGCGGCAGCCTCGACGGCGCGCAGGTGCTCAGCCCGGCCACCGTGCGCCTGATGACCAGCGACCACCTGGGCAGCGCCATCCAGAACCGCGTGGCCAATGTCGAGCCGCACCGCGCCGGCTACGGCTTCGGCCTGGGCGTGGCGGTGCGCATGCAGCCCGGCCTGGCGGCCGTGCCCGGCAGCCCTGGTGAGTTCAGCTGGAACGGCGCCAACGGCACCGGCTTCTTCGCCGACCCGAAAGAGCAACTGGTGGTGGCCTTCGGCACCGCCGCGCCGGGCGATCTGCGCAAGTACTACCGCGAGCAGGTGCAGGACCTGGTGTACGGGGCGCTGAGCCGCTGAGCGTTGGGCAGGGCCGGGAACGCGTCTGAAAACAATGAAATCGTCGGACTGGTTGGCCAAGTGTGAACTATTGCCTGTCGGTCGAATTGACGCTGTGGCGAGGGTGATTTCAATAGCACTTTCAAAATCAACGACTTAGGTACCTGGCATCAAAAGTGCTAAATGTGTTCAGCGAATCGACACCCGATTCGAATTCACTGGATAGCCCTCATGAAAAAGCTCCTGATCGCCCTGGCCACCACCCTGTCGTTGTCGGCCATTGCATCGCCCACCGTGCTGACCGAAGACTTCGAAGGCGCCTTCCCCGCCTGGGAGACGCAATGGCTGGGCGCCAACTCCAACCTGGGCAATGTCTACGGCATGGGCCAGGGCCGTGGCAACAACCCCGACGGCTTGTGGCTTGTCGATGACGTGGCCGGTAGCGACAACACCCGCATCAACTTCAACAACGGCTTCGGGCTCGACATCACGTCGTTCTCGATCGATGTCACCACCTGGGTCAATGGCGCGTTGTTCGTGGCCTACGACAACAACGGCAACGAGTTGGTGAACACGGTCATCACCGTGATGTACGGTGCCTACAGCGACCCGGGAACCTACCAAAACATTGCCTTCTCGTCGAACAACGGCGTTTCCGGCTTTGCCATCCTCGGCAGCTACATCGAAGGCAACACCTCGATCGACAACGTGGTGGTCACCAAGGGCGATCGCCAGAACGTGCCCGAGCCCGCTTCGCTGGCCCTGGTGGCCTTGGCGCTGGGTGCTGCCGGCCTGGCGCGCCGCCGCCGCGCCGCTTGATGTTTTGAGTTGGCCTGCTGGCTGCAGGCCGTGCCCAGAGGCGCCGCAAGGCGCCTTTTTTATGCGTGGGCGCTGCAGGTGCCCCGGTGCGTCAGGCCAGCAAGCGCCACACCGCACTGCCCACACCCAGGCCGCCCAGGGCGGCCAACAGGCACCACACCAACCGGCGCAGTGAGGCTTCGTCGAGCTTCACATACAGGCGCTGGCCCAGGGCGATGCCGGCCAGTGAAAAGGGCAGTGCCACCACGATCAGTGGCCAGCCGGCGTTGGCCAGCAGGCCGGTGCCACCGGCCCAGGCCAGGGCCACCACATCGGTGAACAAAAAGTAGGCGATCAGCGACGCCCGGCTGACGGCCGCCGCCGTGGTGGCGAAGTAGAAGACGATGACCGGCGGCCCGCCGATGCCTGCGGCGCCATTGAGCACGCCCGATGCCATGCCAGCGGCCGTGGCGCCCAGGGGGCCCGGCGTGCGCGGCGGCACCACCCGGGCAGCCAGGCCGCTGAGCATGAACAGCGCGATCGCCAGCAGGCAGCCCGACACCGCCAGCCGCATCGGGTTGGCGTCGACGCCCGCCAGCACCAGCAGGCCCAGCGGCGTGGTCAGCGCGCTGCCCGCCACCAGCCAGCGCAAGGAGCGCCAGTCAATCTGGCGCCAGATGCCGGGCAGCAGGTGCAGCGTGGTGAGCAGTTCAAGCGCCAGAAAGGCCGGCACCACCTGGGCCGGCGGCAGGGCCAGGCTGAGCGCACCGATGCCCACCATCGACGAGCCGAAGCCCGACACCCCGCGCACCACAAAGGCCACCAGCGACGCGCCGGAGATCAGGGCCAGGGTGGCGGCATCGAAGCCCAGCAGTTGCCAGGCCATCACTCGATCATGAGCCGATTGCAGTAGCGCGCGGCGGGCGCGATGTCGTCACGCAGGGCCGGCTTGAACGGCGGCGTGCCCGGCTGGGGGGAGGGCGACATGGGGCTCCTTTGTGGCCAGGTTGCGGCCAGGTTGCGGCCAGTGGGGCAAGGCGTGGCGACGTGGGGCAAAGTGCGGTGAAGCCGGGCCAGCAGGATCAGCCCGGCTTGTGGCGCGCCGCACGGGCCGAGAGCGCATTGGGAAAGTACAACGCCGTCAGGCTCTTGCTGTGCACGGGCGAAAAGGCGCCGGCCTTGGCCGGGCCATCGCCGTGGCGGCGCCAATCGCGCACCCAGAAGATGTCGTCGCACACCTCCATCAGACCCATGGTTTCGCGGTCGCCCACCAGCACGCCCTGCACGCGCAGGCCCAACTGCAGGCGCGCGGTGTCCAGCCGGGCCAGGCTGGCGGGCGTGCAGCCGAATTCACCGTCGCTGACGATCAGCAGGTCGGCGCTGGCCCAGCGCGCCTGATGCACCCGCTCGATGGCGCGTTCGATCGGGTCCTGCAGGTCGGTGCCACCGTCGAAGCCCTGGCCCATCAGGTCGAGCAGCGCTTGCAGGCCTTGCGGCTGGCCCGGCGGGGCGTCGCCCTTGGGGCCGGCGGCCAGTTCACGTTCGACCAGTTCACCCGGCCCGCCGAAAGTGATCAGCAGGCAGCCTCGCCGCTCCTGGTGCGCCGTGCGCACGGCCTGCAAGGCCACTGCCTTGGCGATGTTCTCGGGTGCGCCGCGCATCGAGCCCGAGGTGTCCAGGCAGACGATGATCGGGCCGCGTTCCAGCGCCTGGGGTTCGGGCGGGGCCAGGGCCTGGCGCGGCGGGGCGGCGGGGTCGGGTCGCCAGTCGATCAGCACGGCCTCGGTGTCGTAGCTCAGCAGCCGGGCCTCGGCCCAGCGTGCGCGCCACAGCTTGCGGCCCACCGGGTGCATCAGCAGCACGGCCTCGCTGCCCAGCATGCCGTCGATTCGGTTGCCCAGACGGATGCCGCGCAAGGCGCCCGGCGCGCCGCTCAGGCGCGTTTCCACCGCCTTCAGGCCAACGACACGTTGTGTGGGGTCCTCAGGCAGGCGCGGCGGCAAGGCCTGGGGCAGGGCGGCACGCTCGGCACGGCCCAGGCGGCGGATCAGGGCGGCCAGTTCAGGCAGCGCCTTCAGGCGCTCGGCGATGCGCTGGGCTTCGGCCCATTCGCGCCGGCTCAACTGGCCGCGCACGGCGTCCCAGCGCTGGCTGGTCTGGTCGCCCAGGCCCTGCAAAAGGGCCATCACCGCGTCCCACTCGCCCTTGAGCACGGCCCAGGCATCGGTGAACTCCTGCGTCACCTGGGCAATGGCCTGGGCGTGGCTGAGCCGGGGCTGCAGGCCGGCGATGCGGTCCAGGTGCCACAGCGTCGTGCGCAGCAACTGCTCGGCCATGGGCTCGGCGCCCCGGCAGATGGCGGCCAGGCCCAACTGGCCCGCCGCCTGGCGCAAGGCGGCGGTGGCCAGGGGCGCACCAAAGTCGGCGTCGGCCGGCGGCAGTGCGCCGTCGGCCAGGGCCGCGCGCCAGCGCTGCACGTCGGCCAGGCATTGACCGGTGAGCCTGCCAGGGTCGGTGGCCGCTGTGGCTTCGGGCCAGCCCGCGCTGCAGACCAGGGCGGGCAGCCACAGTGCGCGGGGCAAGCACGCCAGCAGCGTGTAGGGCGCGTCCAGCGCCGCAGTGGCCGGCATGTCAGTGCGCGGCGTCGAGTGCGACCGGACGCGGCGTGGCGTCCGACAGGCTGCCGTCCACCGGATGATCGGCAAACCCGGCCCGGCTGGCGGCCAGCCGGGTTTGCAGGCCGGCCAGGGTGGCCAGCGTCTGGCGGTGCGCGCCCAGCCAGCCCTGCGCCAGGCTGGGTGGCAGCCAAAGGCGCGGGGCCAGGCGTGCGGCCAGGTCGTCGTGCGCGGCCTGCACGGCGGCGGCCGCGGCGGCGGCGCGCTGGGCGATGGCGTCCACCTGGGCCAGGCGTGCCGCGATGTGCACGGGGCTGAAGTGGCGGCGCTGCTTGTCTTCCAGCCGGGTCGACTTGATGCGCTGCATGCCGTGGCCGGCTTCGCCGCCTTCGTGTCCGCCCAGGCTGCGCGCCAGGGCCAGCTTGCCGGCGCTATCGTCGGCGTTGCGGTCGGCGTTGCGGTCGGCACTGCCGCCTTCTTCGGCGGGCAGGCGCTGTTCGATCTCCAGCTGCTTTTCGAAGGCGGTGACGGCGTGGTCCAGCCATGTCAGCGGCTGGGCTTCGGCCTGCGCCAACTGGCTGGTGACCCAGGCCGCCACGGCGGGCACGCTGTCGGCGTCGGCACACACCACGCACGGTGCCAGCCAGAGGTCGAGCGGGTCCAGGCCGGCGCGGCCTTCACTGGCGGCGGCGCAGCGCATCAGCGCCACCAATTGGCGCCAGCGCCGGTCGGACACGGTCAGGCCGAGCCGGGCCACCTCGGCGCGCAGGGCCTGCAAGGCAGCCAGCGTTTCGCCGCTCAAGGACAGTTGGGCAGCGGCGCTTTGCACGGCGCCACGTTCGTCGGCAGTGAGTGGCGCCGGCAGCGGTGGCTTCGGGCCGCCGTGCAGACCACGCAGATCACGCAGATCACGCAGTTGCAGCAGGGCCGCAAAGGCGGCATCGCCCACCGGCGCCACCGGCACGCGCAGCAGGAAGCGGTCGAAGAAGGCCTGCAGTGATTCATCGGCCGGGCGCTCGTTGCTGGCGCCCACCACGCTGATCAGCGGCGTGGCCTGGCGGCCGGCACCGTTGTCGAAGGTGCGTTCGTTCAGCAGCGTGAGCAGGGCGTTGAGGATGGCCGAGTTGGCCTTGAACACCTCGTCGAGGAAGGCGATGCCGGCGGTGGGCAGGTAGCCCTCGGTCAGGCGCTCGTAGCGGTCGTCTTCGAGCGCTTTCAGCGAGAGGGGGCCGAACAACTCTTCGGGCGTGGAAAAGCGCGTGAGCAGGCGCTCGAAGTAGCGCGCGCCGTCAAAGGCCCGGTGCAGGCGCCGCGCCAGCTCGCTCTTGGCGGTGCCGGGCGGGCCGATCAGCAGCACATGCTCGCCCGCCAGGGCCGCCAGCAACAGCAGGCGGGTGGCGGCATCGCGCTCCAGCAGGCCGTGTTCCAGCGCCTGCAGGTGGGCGATCAGTCTCGGACGCAGGGCAGCCATCAGGGCCAGGGCGGTGTCGGGCATGGGGGCGGTTCGAGGGTCAGACGAAGGGCGCTTCCAGGCCCTCGGCGGCCAGGGCTGCTTGAACGGCAGGCCTTGCCAGCACCCGTTGCAGCCAGGGCTTGAGCACCGGCCGCTGGCCAGCCGGCGGCGCGGCATCGCCGGCAAAGCCACGGGTCCAGCGGCACAGCATCAGGCCGTAGAGGTCGAGCAGGCTGAAATGCTCGCCCAGCAGCCAGGGCCCGCCGTGGCTGCCCAGCTGGGTTTCGATCTGGCCGAGCAGCGCACCGATGTGGGCCTGGGCCTGGGCACGCACCTCGGCAGCCGCGGGGCTGTCGGCATGGTTGACCACCCGCTCGGGGTAGAAGTAGTGCATCAGGCGCACTTGCAAGGTGTTGCTCATCCAGGCCAGCCATTTGTAGGCCTGGCCGCGTTCGGCACTGCCCAGGCGCGGCAGCAGGCCGGACTCGGGGCGCTGGTCGGCCAGGTGCAGGCAGATCGCGGCGGTCTCAAAGAGCACCTGGCCATCATCAGTCAGCACGGGGATTTGGCCGTTGGGGTTGAGCGCCAGGTAGGCGGCGCCGCGCTGCGCGTTGCTGGCGCGGTCCACCAACTGCAGCGTGAAGGGCAGGCCCAGCTCACGCAGCAGCATGTGCGGGGCCATGCTGGCGTTGCCTGGGGCGTAGTGCAATTCGATCATCAGGCGGTCTCCGTGGCCGTGCGCAGCACGGATGATGCCTGCGCCAGCGTGGCACACCCGTCCCGTTGGTCGGTCGGGTGGTCCGTCGGGTGGCCAGGCCCGGGCGGATCACCCTATGCACGTGGGTGCCTATCGCGCGGTTCGGGCGCTGCGGCAAGAATCGCGGCCCGAATCACCCCTTCTGCCATGGACGCCTTTTCGCAAAGCATCGGCCTCGCGCTGAACCTCATCACCCAGGCCGACGTCACGCTGTGGCGCATCGTGGGCCTGTCGCTGCGCGTCAGTGCCACGGCCTGCGCGCTGGGCGCCAGCGTCGGCCTGCTGCTGGGCGCCTGGCTGGCGGTGGCGCGCTTCCCGGGCCATGCGGTGCTGGTGGGTGCGCTCAACACCCTGCTGGCGCTGCCGTCGGTGGTGGTGGGGCTGATCGTCTACCTGCTGCTGTCGCGCAGTGGCCCGCTGGGCAGCTGGGGCATCCTGTTCACGCCCACGGCGATGGTGATCGCCCAGAGCATCCTGGTGGTGCCGCTGATTGCCGCGCTGTCGCGCCAACTGGTGGCCGATGCCCTGCGCGAGGGCGGCGACGAACTGGCCGCCATGGGCGCCAGCCGCCTGATGTCGGCGCTGCTGCTGCTGGCACACGCGCGGCTGGCGGTGCTCACCGTGCTGCTCACCGCCTTTGGCCGCGCGGTGGCCGAGGTGGGCGCGGTGATGATCGTGGGCGGCAACATCGACGGCGTCACCCG
>JANOAQ010000162.1:0-7241 GCA_031411195.1 Burkholderiaceae bacterium
GAAATCCGCCTGCGCCAGTTGGCGCGGCTCGAAGCCATCAAGATCGAGCAAGAGCTGAAGGGCCTGCGTGAAGAGCAGGGCAAGCTCGAAGAAATCCTGGGCAGCCCGGCAACCCTGCGCCGCTTGCTGATCAAGGAGATCGAAGCCGATGCCAAGGTGCACGGCGACGAGCGCCGCACCCTCATCCAGGCCGAAAAGCGTGCGGTGGCCGAGATCAAGGTGGTGGACGAGCCGGTGACCGTGGTCATCAGCGCCAAGGGCTGGGTGCGTGCGCTCAAGGGCCACGAGGTGGATGCCGCCACGCTGCAGTTCAAGGCCGGTGATGCGCTGCATGGCACGTTCAACTGCCGCAGCGTGGACACCTTGCTGGTCTTCGGCTCGCCGGCCAAGGGCAGCGGACGGGTGTACTCGGTGGCCTGCAGCAGCCTGCCGGGCGGGCGCGGCGACGGTGTGCCCGTCACCAGCCTGATCGACCTGGAGCCCGGCACCCAGCCGGCGCACTACTTTGCCGGCACGGCCGATACCACCCTGCTGCTGGCCAACAGCGGTGGTTACGGCCTGCTGGCCAAGGCGGGTGACATGCATGGCCGCAACAAGGGCGGCAAGGCTTTCTTGACGCTGGACGAGGCCGAGCGGCTGCTGCCGCCCCAGCCGGTGCTGCCCGTTCACACGCAGGTGGGCTGCCTGGCCGCCGATGGGCGCCTGCTGGTGTTCGGCCTGGACGAGCTGAAGCTGCAGCCCGGTGGTGGCCGCGGCCTCACGCTGATGGACGTGGACGCCAAGACACCACTGCTGTCGGTGGTGCCCTTTGGCGCGGTGCTGCAGGTGCTGGGCACCGGCCGAGGCGACAAACCCAGGGACGACACGATCAAGGGCACCATATTGGCAACCCACCAGGGCAAGCGCGCGCGCAAGGGCAGAGTGGTCGAGGGTTTCAAGAAGGTGCTGCGGCTGGCCTGATCGCATGGCCGTTCCTGATCCCAACGGCCCAACCGCCTTGCCGCCGCTTTGGCGCCAGCGCGAGTTCATGCTGCTGTGGGGCGGGCAGGTGGTGTCCAGCCTGGGTTCGCACGCCTCGGGCATGGTGGTTCCACTGCTCATCCTGCAGATGACCCAATCGCCCAGCGCGGTGGGCCTGGCATCGGCCCTGGTGCTGTTGCCCTACATCCTGCTCAGCCTGCCGGTGGGCGTGTGGGTGGACCGCTGGGACCGCCAGCGGGTGATGGTCTACAGCGACCTGGGCCGCGCCGGCGCGTCACTGAGCGTGCTGCTGGCCTTGGCCTTCGATGCGCTGACGCTGACCCACCTTTACGCGGTGATGCTGGTGCAGGGCACGATGCTGGTGTTCTTCAATCTGGCCGAAGTGGCGGCGCTGTCGCGTGTGGTGGCCACGCCCCAGTTGCCGCAGGCCATCGGCCAGAACCAGGCGGGCCACTCGGCCGCGGCCATTGCCGGGCCGGCCCTGGGCACGCTGATGTTCCAGCACCTGGGCCGGGCCTGGCCGTTTGCGGTGGACACGCTCACCTACCTGGCGTCGGCCTGGTCGATTCGCGCGATGCGCACGCCGCTGAGCACATCAACATCGCTTGGCCAGCCGGTGCGCGAACCGCGTGACCTGCGGGCCGAGATCGGCGTGGGCCTGCACTGGCTGTGGGCCCAGGCCCTGGTGCGGCACATGGCCGTCATCACCTGCCTGAGCAACTTCGCCAGTGCCGCGTTGCCCTTGCTGCTGATAGTGCAGTGCAAGGCCCTGGGTGCGGGCGAGGCACAGATCGGCCTGGTCTTCAGCCTGGGCGGTGTAGGCGGGCTGCTGGGCGCCCTGGTGGGCGGCTGGGTGGCGGCCCGTTGCAGCTTTGGCGCGGTGATCTTCGGCACCCTGGCCGTGCAGGCGATGATGCTGCCGCTGATCGCCTGGGCACCCGGCCCCTGGGCCTTGGCCGCGTTGTACGCGGTGTCGATGTTCTGCGCACCCATCTACAACGTGGTGCAGCTCAGCCGGCGGCTGGCGATGATTCCCGATGGCCTGCAGGGCCGGGTCAATGCCGCCTTCCGGCTGTTTGCCAACGTGCTCTACCCGGTGGGCGCCGCGCTGTGCGGCTGGCTGATCGAGCACCGGGGCATCCCCGTGGCGGTGGCCGTGTTCAGCAGCGTGCTGGTGCTGGTGGCCGCAGGCGCGGCCACCAGCCGGGTGGTGCGCCGGGAGGGGTTGCCCGGCTGATGCGCTGGCGGGCTGATGCGCTGTCGGGCTGAGCTATCGGCGCGCCGATCAGCTGGCCAAGGCGTAGGGGCCACCACGCTCCAGCGCGCGCTGGTAGGCCGGGCGCGCCTGGCAGCGGCGCACCCAGGCATCCATCGCCGGGTACTGGGCACGCAGGGTGCGCGAGGCTTCGCCCACGAAGCTCATCTGGATGTCGGCACCGGTCAGTTGTTCGCCCACCAGCCATTCGCGCCCTTGCAGGTTGCGGTCGACGAAACCCAGGTGGTTGGCCAGTTCACTGTCGATGCGCGGGTTCAGCGGCGCGGCGGCATCGCCCAGGCGGCCGGTGTAGAGCTTGAGCATCAAAGGCAGCATGGCCGAGCCTTCGGCGTAGTGCAGCCACTGGTTGTAGGCCTCGAAGTCGGCGGTACCGGCGGCCGGCTGCAGGCGGCCCGCACTATGGCGGCGGATGACCGATTCGATGATGGCGCCCGACTCGATCAGCTTGAGCGGCCCGTCTTCCAGCACCGGTGATTTGCCCAGCGGATGCACGGCGGCCAGTTCGGGCGGGGCCAGGCGGGTGGTGGCATTGCGCGCGTAGTGCTTGATCTCATAGGGCAGACCCAGTTCTTCGAGCAACCAGAGGATGCGTTGCGAGCGGGAGTCGTTGAGGTGGTGGACGGTGATCATGGCGGCCTTGGGTTGGATTGGAGACGCCATTGTGTTGGTGCGCCGATCCACGTGCTGGCAAATTCGCCACTTGACCCTGCGCCCGCCGCTGCGCCGGCATCGGGTTGTGCCCGCTGGTGCGCCGGGCGCCGTCCGGCCTAGACTGGCCCGAGCGCCCGCGCCGGGGCGTTCATCGGAGACCTTGCATGCCCTTGACCGTCACCCCCCAGCCGGCGCCCAGCGGCGCCATCGTGCGCGGCCTCAACCTGGCCCAGCCTGTGGATGCCGCCACCTCACAGGCCCTGCGTACCGCCTGGCTGCAGCACCAGGTGGTGGCCATCGTGGATCAGGACCTCACGCTCGAAGATCTCGAGCGCTTTGCGCTCACCATCGGTCCGTATGGTCAAGACCCGTACTTCGAATCGGTGCCCGGTCACCCGCACGTGGCGCAGGTCAAGCGCGAGGCCGATGAAACCAGCTCGATCTTTGCCGACAACTTCCATTCAGACTGGAGCTTTTTGCCCAGCCCGCCAGCAGCCACCTTGCTGTACGGCAACATCATTCCGCCCACCGGTGGCGACACCTTGTTTGCCAACCAGTACGACGCCTGGGATGCATTGCCGGCGGCCACCCAGGCCCTGCTGAAAGACCGCATGGGCGTGCACTCGGCCGGCAAGGGCTATGCCAAGAACGGCCGCTATGGCGAGCAGGACACTGGCCGCTCGATGGCCATCAAGTTCGACGATTCGGCCCTGGCCACGCAGTTGCAGCCCATCGCCCGCGTGCACCCCGAAACCGGCCGCACGGCGCTGTATGTCAGCCCGGGCTACACCATCGCCATCGACGGCCTGCCGGCCGACGAATCGCAGGCCCTGCTGGTCGAGCTGTTCAAGCACCAGGCCAAGCCCGAGTTCGTCTACCGCCACGTGTGGCAGCAGGGCACCTTGCTGATGTGGGACAACCGCTGCCTGGTGCACGCGGCCACCGGGGGTTACCAAGGCCACCGCAGGCTGCTGCACCGCATCACCGTGAGCGAGCGCCCTACGCCCTGAAATCACCTCGATTTGCCCCATGTCACTTGGGGGACGGGCGGGTTGCCCCGGCGTGTCAAAGCCGCTGCGCCCGGCGTAGACTGCCCTGCATCACAAGGTGTGCCCGCCACGGGCGCCTGGCTTCGGGTGACGTGGTTTGCGGACATGCCGCTTCAGGAGACCCCGAAACGTGCGTCCCACCAATGTGGCCGACCCGGCTTACTTTCACAAAGTCGTCGATTGCCAATGGGCCTGTCCGGCCCACACCCCCGTCCCCGAGTACATCCGCCTGATTGCCCAGGGTCGCTACGACCAGGCCTACATGGTCAACTGGGTCTCCAACGTTTTCCCTGGCGTCCTGGGCCGCACCTGTGATCGGCCCTGCGAGCCCGCCTGCCGGCGCGGCCGGGTGGAAGACGAGAACATGGCCAAGCCCGAGCCGGTGGCCATCTGTCGCCTCAAGCGCGTGGCGGCCGATTTCAAGGGCGACGAGGTGCGCGCCATGATGCCGCGCCCCCAGGCGCGCAATGGCAAGCGCGTGGCCTGCGTGGGCGGCGGCCCGGCATCGCTCACCGTGGCGCGCGATCTGGCCAACCAGGGTTATGCCGTCACCGTGTTCGATGGCGACCCCAAGGCCGGCGGATTCATGCGCACCCAGGTGCCGCGCTTTCGCCTGCCCGAAGCGGTGATCGACGAAGAAGTCGGCTACATCATCAACCAGGGCGTCGAGTTCAAGGGCGGCCACCGCATTGAATCGATGAAGGGCCTGCTGGCCGAACCCTGGGACGCCTTCTTCGTGGGTTGCGGTGCACCGCGCGGGCGCGACCTGCCCATCCCGGGCCGCTGGGATGCCGCCGCCGGCAGCATCCACATCGGCATCGACTGGCTGGCCTCGGTCTCGTTCACCCACGTCACCACGGTCAAGAAGCGCGTCATCGTGCTGGGCGGCGGCAACACTGCCATGGACTGCTGCCGCTCTGCCCGCCGCATGGGCGCCGACGAGGTCAAGGTGGTGGTGCGTTCCACCTTCGAGGACATGAAGGCCTCACCCTGGGAGAAGGAAGACGCCGAGCACGAAGGCATCCCCATCTACCCCTGCCATGTGCCCAAAGAGTTCATCGTGCGTGATGGCCAGTTGGTCGGCATGCGCTTCGAGCTGGTCGAGTCGGTCTACGACGACAAGGGCCGCCGTTCGCTCAAGCCCACCGGTGCGCCCGATGTGGTGTTCGATTGCGACGAGGTGCTGATCGCCGTCGGCCAGGAAAATGCGTTCCCCTGGATCGAGGCCGATGCCGGCATCAACTTCGACGAGTGGGGCCTGCCGGTGCTCGACGCCAACACCTTTCAAGCCAGCCTGCCCCAGGTTTTTTTTGGCGGTGACGCGGCCTTCGGCCCCAAGAACATCATCACTGCGGTGGCCCATGGGCATGAAGCGGCGGTGTCGATCGACCGCTTCCTGCACGGTGAAGCGCTGGCCCAGCGCCCGTTGCCGCACGTCAATCTGATGTCGCAAAAGATGGGCATCCACGAGTGGAGCTACGCCAACGCGCCCACCAACGACAGCCGTTTCAAGGTGCCGTGGGCCGATGCCGAGCGGGCACTGGCCAGCATCAAGGTCGAGGTGGAGCTCGGCTTCGATTTGAAGACCGCCTTCAAGGAAGCCGAGCGCTGCCTCAATTGCGACGTGCAGACCGTGTTTGCGCCCAAGGCCTGCATCGAGTGCGACGCCTGTGTCGATATCTGCCCGATGGACTGCATCACCTTTACAGAGGATGGTGAAGAAGCCGACTTGCGTGGCCGCCTGCAGGCGCCGGCCACCAACCTCACGCAAGACCTGTATGTCAGTGCGGGCCTGAAGACCGGTCGCATCATGGTCAAGGACGAAGACGTCTGCCTGCACTGCGGGCTGTGCGCCGAGCGCTGCCCCACCGGGGCCTGGGACATGCAGAAGTTTCTGCTGCTCACCACCAAGGCCGGCCCGGCCTGTCGCGACAGCAACGCCGCCCCCGCCAGGGCGGAGGCACAGGCATGAAACGCATCGAAGCCCTGAACGACTTTGTCGTCAAGTTCGCCAACGTCAACGGCTCGGGTTCGGCGTCGGCCAATGAGTTGTTCGCCAAGTCCATCCTGCGCATGGGCGTGCCGGTGGCACCGCGCAACATCTTCCCGAGCAACATCCAGGGCCTGCCCACCTGGTACGAAGTGCGGGTGACCGAGCGCGGCTGGCTGGGGCGGCGCGGTGGCATCGACATGATGGTGGCCATGAACCCGCAGACCTGGGCGCAGGACGTGGCCGAGGTCGAGCCCGGCGGTTACCTGTTCTACGACAGCACGCGCCCGCTGCCGGCCACGGCCTTTCGCGATGACATCAATGTGATCGGCATGCCGGTCACTGCCATCTGCAATGCCACCTACGAAGACCCGCGCCAGCGCACCCTGTTCAAGAACATCATGGTGCTGGGCGCGCTGAGCGTGCTGATGGATGTCGATCCTGCCGTCATCGAGCAGTTGTTCAGTGAACAGTACCGCGGCAAGGAGCGCTTGCTCGAATCGAATGTGCGCGCCTTGCAAAGCGGCCGCAGCTTTGCCAAGGACCACCTGCAGCAAGACGGCGTGAAGGTGGGCCTGAAGGTGCGCCGCGCCGACAAGGTGGGCGACCGCATCTTCGTCGAAGGCAATGCAGCGGCCGCCCTGGGTGCGGTTTACGGTGGCGCCACGGTGTGCGCCTGGTACCCGATCACACCCAGCTCGTCGGTGGCCGAGGCCTTTGAAAAGTACTGCCAGAAGTACCGGGTGGACGCCGCCACCGGCGAGCACAACTTCGCCATCGTGCAGGCCGAAGACGAGATCGCCAGCATCGGCATGGTCACCGGCGCGGGCTGGAACGGCGCACGCGCCTTCACCGCCACGTCAGGGCCGGGCGTGTCGCTGATGACCGAATTCATCGGCCTGGCCTACTTTGCCGAGATCCCGGTCACCATCATCAACGTGCAGCGCGGCGGGCCGTCCACCGGCATGCCCACCCGCACCCAGCAGGCCGACCTGCTCAGCTGCGGCTACGCATCGCACGGCGATACCAAGCACGTGATGCTGTTTCCGCAGGACCCGGGCGAATGCTTCGGCATGACGGCCGATGCGCTCGACCTGGCCGACCGGCTGCAAACACCGGTGTTCCTGATGACCGACCTGGACATCGGCATGAACCAACGCCTGTGCGAGCCCTTCGTCTGGCAGGAAGGCCGTGAATACGACCGCGGCAAGGTGATGAGCGCCGAACAGCTCGAATCGGGCAAGGAGTTCGCCCGCTACAAGGACGTGGACGGCGACGGCATCCCCTGGCGCAC
>JANOAQ010000163.1:0-3623 GCA_031411195.1 Burkholderiaceae bacterium
CGTGGCCGATGTGCGGCGCTTGCTCAATGCCGGGGCCGACAAGGTCAGCTTCAACTCGGCCGCCATCGCCAACCCGCCGGTGATCCGCGAGGCGTCGGACAAGTACGGCGCCCAGTGCATCGTCGTGGCCATCGATGCCAAGCGCCGCCATGGCGATGACCTGGCCGCGCGTGGGCCGGGTTGGGATGTCTACAGCCACGGCGGGCGCAAGAACATGGGGCTTGATGCCGTGGCCTGGGCTCGCCAGATGGCCGAGTTCGGTGCTGGCGAGATCCTGCTCACCAGCATGGACCGCGATGGCACCAAGATCGGCTTCGACCTGGATCTGACCCGCGCGGTGAGCGACGCCGTGCCGGTGCCGGTGATCGCCTCGGGCGGCGTCGGCGCGCTGGAGCACCTGTCCGAAGGCATCCAGGTGGGCGGCGCCGATGCGGTGCTGGCCGCCAGCATCTTTCACTATGGAGAGTTCACCGTTGGGCAGGCCAAGGCCATGATGGCCGCCCATGGCATACCGGTGCGCTTGTGAAGCGTGTTCTTGAAGCAGCTCGTGAAGTGCAGCCGTGAAGCCTGAAAAGGCCGCTGGCCGAGGGACTACCCCAGTCCACGAGGTGCGCCTGATCGGCGGCCAGCTCAAGCGCAGCAAGCTGCCCGTGGCCGACAAGCCCGGCCTGCGGCCCACACCCGACCGGGTGCGTGAGACCTTGTTCAATTGGCTGGGCCACGATCTGACCGGCGCGCGCGTGCTCGATGCCTTTGCCGGCAGCGGTGCGCTGGGCTTCGAGGCCGCCTCGCGGGGTGCTGCCGAGGTGCTGTTGATCGAGCGGGACGCCGACCTGGTGCGCAGCCTGCGCGCCAGCCAGGTGCGCCTGAAGGCGGATGCGCTGCGAGTCGAAGCAACTGACGCCATCGTCTGGATGGGCCGCTGCGCACCGGCGCGATTTGACCTGGTACTGCTCGACCCGCCCTTTGGCGCGGGCCTGCAGCCCGCCGCGCTGGCGGGGGCGGCGCCACTGGTGGCCGAGGGGGGCGCGATCTACCTTGAATCTTCCCGGCCACTGGCCGCGGCCGACATTCCACCAGGGTTGGCGCTGGTGCGACAAGCCCGCGCCGGGGCGGTGCACTATCATTTGCTGCGCCGCAGCAGCCAAACCTAGAGCTGACCCATCGGCACCAGGAGACGACAACGTGACCCAAGCCAAGTTCATGACCGCCGTCTACCCCGGCACCTTCGACCCCATGACCTTGGGCCACGAAGACCTGATGCGCCGTTCAGCCCACCTCTTCGACAAACTCATCCTGGCGGTGGCCGCAGGCCACCACAAGCGCACGATGTTCACCGTCGCCGAGCGTCTTGAAAGCGCGACCGAGATCGCCAAGCCCTACGGCAACATCGAGGTCATCCCTTTCCGCGGCCTGTTGCGCGACTTTGTCGTGGCCAACAACGGCAATGTGGTGGTGCGCGGCCTGCGGGCGGTCAGCGACTTTGACTACGAGTTCCAGATGGCCGGCATGAATCGCCAGTTGATGCCCGATGTGGAGACGCTGTTCCTGGCGCCATCGGACCAATTCCAGTTTGTCAGCAGCACATTCGTGCGTGAAATCGCCACGCTGGGCGGTGATGTGTCGAAGTTCGTCGCCCCGTCTGTACTGGCGCGACTCAAAGAGCGCGTGGCCCGCCCGCCAGCGCAAGAGTGATGGACTTCCAGGGTCTGCAGGTGGGCAAGGGGCGACCATGGCGCTGATGATCACCGACGAGTGCATCAACTGCGACGTGTGCGAGCCCGAGTGCCCCAACCAGGCCATCTCGATGGGCGAAGAGATCTACGAAATCGCGCCCGACAAGTGCACCGAGTGCGTGGGCCACTTCGGCGAACCGCAATGCGTGCAGGTGTGCCCGGTGGCGTGCATCCCCGTCAACCCCGACCGGGTAGAAGGCAAGGACCAGCTTTGGGCCAAGTACCGTCTGCTGATCGCCGGCACCGCTGTTTGAGTGTCCGGCGGCCTGGGCAGCACGCCGGGCGGCCGTGAATTGGGCGCAGGTGTCAGCGGTTTGTCTTTTCCGCCGGGACGGCCTGGGTCGCTTTGGGCGGCTTGGTGGTCTTGCTGGTCTTGGTGGACTGCCCCGACGTGGCCACCCGTGCTTCGGGCTTCTTGTGAGGCTTTTTGCCCTTGGCTGCGGGCTTGGACGCGGCGGGCGGGGGCGGCTTGGCTGTGTCGGGGCCAAGGTTGACGGCGCGTGGGGCGGCGGTCTCCTTTTCGCGCAGGCGTCGCTCTGCAGCCAGTTGCTTGGCCAGGCGGTCTTCTCGCGCAGCGGCGTCCTTGGCCTGCTGTTGCTGGGCAGGCGTGCGCGGATCGGCCACGTCCAGTTGGGTGCCACCTGGGCAGGGCGTGGACGAATACGTGCCGTTGGCGCAGCGGTAGGCAGTATTGCCCTCACTGGCGGCCGGTTGGCTGTGGGCAGCGCCGGCGGCCAGCCCGGCCAGCAACAGGGCGATTCGGGTCAGCGAGGTCATGACTTGGCGTCTCCAGGCGGGTTGGACGGCGGGTTGGACGGCAGGGCGGGCGGCAGCGTCGGCAGCAAGACACTTGTCGCCGCTTGCGCCGCCAGTGCGGTCGGCGTCGGTTCAGGGCGAGGCGGCTTGGGTCGTTGCGGCTTGGCGTGCACCTTGGCGAGCGCGCGGTCCATTGCGCCGTCCAGCATCAGTGGCAAGGCGGGCAATGAATCGGCCACACATTGCTCGATGGCCAGCCGCTCTTCAAGGGGCGGTTTGCGCAGCACCCAGTTGGCAACTTCGGAGCGCACGCCGGGGTGGCCAATGCCGATGCGCAAACGCCAGAAATCGGGCGACCCCAACTGCGCCAGGATGTCCTTCAAGCCGTTGTGACCTGCGGCGCCACCGCCCTGCTTGAACTTCATCTGGCCGGGCGGCAGATCCAACTCGTCGTGCACCACCAAAATCTGCGCCGGCTCGATCTTGAAGAATCGCGCCAGCGGTGCCACCGACTGGCCCGACAGGTTCATGAAGGTCATGGGCTGCAGCAGCCAGACAGGGCCTTCAGGCCGGTTGATCCGCGCCACCAGGCCTTTGTAGTTGCGGTCGAAGGCCAGGCTGCCACCCAGTTGGCGTGCCGCCGCATCCACCCACCAGAAGCCCGCGTTGTGGCGGGTGTGCTCGTATTCAGGCCCCGGGTTGCCCAGGCCGACGATCAATCGAATCATGGGCCCGATTATCCGGGTGGTCGCAGGCTGGCCCGTGCGCCATCGGCCAAGGCGCGGCCGATGCGATCGAGCACACCGGCGCGCAGCGGCTAGTCGGTGCCGGTGGCGGCTGGTGCATCACCGTCGGCCAGCAGCTTCCACTGGTGCCAGTGAAGGCGCACGTCGACAAACACTTCGGGGTGCAAGGCCTGCAGGTGGCCGCTGGCCAGGCCGGTGGCGGCCATCGGCTCGGGCATCACGCCGATGCCCCAGCCCATCTCGGCGGCACGCGCGTGCGCTTCGGTGGACGGCACATACCGCTCGACCAGGCGCGGGCTGTTCACGCCGAAAGCCTGGCCGACCCACACCGCATGGTTGTCATCCTTGCGGTTGAACACCAGCCACGGCACCTTCGCAAAGTTGG